>NZ_KB903738.1 GCF_000379785.1 Gallibacterium anatis DSM 16844 = F 149
GATATTTAAACTCTGGGGTGTAGGTTCGTTTGGTATGCAGCACGGCTAAGCCCTTTATACCTGAATGTTGATATTGGGCAATCCAACGCCTTAATGTGCGTTTAGACACGGTAAATGTACGACAGGTTAAAGAAAGGTTTTCCTCGTGTTGAAAGTAGAAATCTACCACTTGTTGTTTAAATGTTTGGTTATATTTAGTCATAAAAAATCTGCACCTTTGTATGTTGTTGGATAATAAGTCCAACTTTTGGGGTGCAGATCAAACCGAACCTTTGGCTTTTTCAATCAAAATGTGGTGAGTGAATACAGCCACGAGCAAGCCGTTGCCGATGGTGTCAACGTGGGTAATGAAGTGTATTTGATTAATACCAAAATCAGCACCGAAGGCGGCAAATTCAAAGCAGAAGAATTGGTGGAACACCGTGAACGCACCACACGCCGCAAACGCTGGCAACAGCAAGACAGCGATGAGGCTTATAGTGCCAAACAACTGGATCGGGATATTGTCAATCCCAGCCAAATCCGCACCATTATCCGCACTTTTCGCGACCATCTGCCCGTGATGTTTCCCAACCGTCAAGAAGTGCCAAAAACCTTGATTTTCGCCAAAAACGACAGCCATGCGGATGACATCATCAAAATGGTGCGGGAAGAATTTGGGCAAGGCAATGAATTTTGCAAAAAAATCACCTATCGCGCCAAAGAGGATACCTTAGACGAACAAGGCAACATTATCGAACAAGGCGAAGAACCGAAAACCGTGCTAGCCAATTTTCGCAACAGCTATCACCCACGCATTGCCGTTACTGTCGATATGATCGCCACTGGTACAGACGTTCGCCCGTTAGAATGTTTACTGTTTATGCGAGATGTGAAAAGCCGCAATTATTTTGAGCAAATGAAAGGACGAGGCACACGCACGCTGGACAAAGAGGGTTTGCAAAAAGTTAGCCCCTCCGCCCCCTCTGCCAAAACCCATTATGTGATTGTTGATGCCATTGGTGTAACCAAATCGCTGAAAACCGCCAGCCAACCACTCGACACCAAACGCACGGTGAGTTTTGCTGATTTAGGAAGAGCGGTAGTTTTTGGCGGCGTTTTTGACAGCGATAGCATTAGCTCACTTGCCGCACGCCTTGCTCGAATCAATAAACAACTTGACGAAGAACAACAGCAACAGATCAGCAAAATCACAAACGGCGTGCCATTATCGCAACTGGTGAAAGACCTCTTTCACGCCATCAATGCCGATGAAATTCATCAGGCAGCCTGCGAACAAGAAAGCATTTCCCTTGAGGAAATGCCGTCTGAACAAACCATTTTACAAATACAAAAACAACGGGTAAAAACCGCCACCCAACCGCTTTCAATGGAACTCATCACCACATTAGATGAAATCCGCAAGCAAAACGAACAAAAAATCGACCCCGAACTCGATGAAATCACCCACGTTGGTTGGGCGAACGATGACCAAACCCTTACCCAGCATTTTGCCGACTGGATTGCCGAACACAAAGACGAAATCACCGCCTTGCAAATTTTTTACAACCAGCCTTATCAACGCCAAGCCTTGAGCCTTGCGATGATTAAAGAGCTGGCAAGTGCGGTAAAAAAAGCTAAACCAAGCCTTGCCTTTAGCCATATTTGGCAAGCCTATGCCCGCTTGGACAAAGTGAGCGACCAGCCCGAAAACGAACTCACCGCCTTAGTCAGCCTGATTCGCCGTGTGGTGGGCATTGATGACATCATCACCCCATTTGCCAAAACCGTACGCAAAAACTTCCAAAAATGGACATTTGAACACAACCGCCGAGCTGGCAAACCACTTACCGAAGAACAAATGGCGTGGCTGACGATGATACGGGATCATCTCATCACCTCCTTTGCCATCGCAGAAAACGACTTTGAATTAACGCCCTTTAACCAGCAAGGGGGCTTCGGGCAAGCCTATGATGTATTAAGTGAAATCGCTGCCAACGACCAAGATTTTTACGCCCTGCTCAATGAGATTAACCAACAATGGATCGCCTAATTATTTTGATAATCAAAAAAGAAAAAAAATGAGTGGCAAGCAAATTTGCTGTTCATCTGTGATGGACAAGGTTTTTTGTTCATCAAAATAATCAAAATATGATTGACAACCTTGCTTGTTACGCATAAATAAGTGATAATGTGCTTCGTTAATCATTTTCACCTATTTTTGAGTAACAAAATGCTGAACACGCTGGACTTTTCAAAAGCGGTGGATTATCACTATGACCGATTTCCGCCCCAAACCTTAGACTACAACCGCTTAATGGCAAGCCTGCTCAGTGCTACCGATGCACTGGCCCGTTATGACCAAATGCTCAAAAATCTGCACAACAGTGAGATTTTGCTTGCTCCCTTACGCAATCAAGAAGCCATTATTTCATCGCGAATGGAAGGAACGATCAGTACACTGGATGAGATTTTGCAGTATGAGGCGGATTTTGCCGAAAATGAAATGCCCAGCGAAGTACGTTCCGACATCATCGAAACCGTGCTTTATCAACGCGCCTTAAAAAATGCCCAACGTGCGATGAAAGAGGNCTACCCTTTAAGTAAATCACTCATCAAAACCTTACACCAACAATTGCTTTCTTCGGGGCGTGGTGCCACCAAATCCCCAGGGCAGTTTAAAAATGAACAAAACTACCTCGCCGACCGCAACAAGAAAACCATTTTATTTGTGCCTATTAGCCCTGAAAAATTGGAGCAAGGTTTAGATAATCTGTTTGAATACATCAATCACAATCCAACGCCGATTTTGCCCAAAACTGCCATAACACATTTGGAATTTGAAGCCTTGCACCCATTCCAAGACGGTAACGGACGCATTGGGCGAATGCTGATTACCTTAATGTTATGGCGAGCAGGGGCAATTAGCGAACCGCATTTTTATATCAGCGGTTATTTTGAAGAACATAAAGAAGAATATTTAGCCTTAATGCGACAAGTATCTGAAAATGGCGACTGGGTGGCGTGGTGTGAATTTTTTTTGCAGGCGATTGCCAATCAAGCACATTACAATTTAACCATTGCCCAAAATATCAGCGATTTATACGAAAAGATGAAACCCATTTTTAGCGAAACACTATCCTCAAAATGGGCGATGACGGTGCTGGATTTTGTGTTTACTTATCCTGTATTTCGTGGCAACCAATTAAGCGAAAAAACCGAGATTTCTCCAGCTTCTGCCAATCGCTTTGTCCGCACCTTGCACGATAAAGGCATTTTGATGTTAAAAGAAGAAAGTGCAGGCAGAAAATCGGCTTTGTATTCTTTTGAACCGATGATGAATTTGGTACGAGTTTAATTTTAGGGTAAGACGATGACAAGTGAGACAATGCCAGTGCCGAAAGGGTGGGAAATAAAGAAATTTGGTGATGTAATTGATATTCAAGGTGGAAGTCAACCACCTAAATCAGAATTTATCTATGAGCCTAAAGAAAATTATATTCAATTACTGCAAATTCGTGATTTTGGTGAAAATGGTGTTCCAACTTTTGTACCTAAAAATCGTGTAACTAAATTTTGTGATGAAGATGATGTTTTAATTGCTAGATATGGGGCATCATTAGGGCGTATCGTTACTGGCTTAGCTGGAGCATATAATGTTGCTCTAGCAAAAACTATTTTTGATGAAAGTGTATTATTGAAACGATTTGTTTATTATTTGTTGCAAACACAAATCTTCCAAGTTCCTTTAACAATGATTTCTCGATCGGCTCAAAATGGATTTGCTAAGCACGAAATAGCACATATTGAAATCCCAATCCCCCCACTTGCCACCCAACAAGCCATCGTCAATAAAATCGAAACCCTATTTGCTGATATTGACGCAGGCATAGGCTGCCTGAAAACCGCAGAGCAACAGCTTAAACAATATCGCCAAGCTTTGCTGAAAAACGCTTTTAACGGCGAACTGACTAAACAATGGCGAACCGAACACGCCGAAAGCTTGCCCTCTGCTGCGGAATTACTCGAACAAATTCAAACCGCACGTGAACAGCACTACGCCCAACAGCTTGCCGATTGGCAAAGTGCGGTAAAAAATTGGGAAGAAAACGGCAAACAGGGCAAAAAACCGAGTAAGCCATCAGCTTTAAAAAAACTTGAACCGATTGCAAAATTAAATGAAATTGAATTAACTAAATTACCCGATACTTGGTTTTGGGAGCGATTAGGATTAATAACTTTGGGCATTGAATATGGGACATCTGCCAAATCTCAACCTGAAGGTAAAGTTCCTGTCTTAAGAATGGGGAATATGCAAAACGGAAAAATTGATTGGACAGACCTTGTTTATTCTAATAACGATGAGGAAATTAAACAATATCTATTAAAAAAAGGAGATGTTTTATTCAATCGAACAAATAGTCCTGAATTGGTAGGGAAAACATCAATTATTGAAACAGATGAAAAAGCAATTTTTGCAGGCTATCTCATTAGAATAAATCATTTAACGGATATTGTTGATGGGAGGTATTTAACCTATTTTTTAAATTCAATCATTGCTAAAAATTATGGTAACTTTGTAAAAACAGATGGTGTTAATCAATCTAATATCAACGGTCAAAAATTAATACATTATCCATTTGTATTTTGCTCACTTGCCGAACAAACCCAAATTGTTGCCATTTTAGAAAGCAAACTCACCGCCTGCGATCACTTAGCCACCGAACTTGCCACCCAGCTTAAACAAGCCGAATTGCTCAAACAAGCGGTATTAAAAGCGGCGTTTTCAGGTAAGCTACTGGAGCCATCGGAATGAAGCAACAAAAAATCTGGAAAAGTTTCCAAGAGCAACTAGAAATTCTAAAAAATAGAGGCTTGGTCATTGAAAATGAAAAGAAAGCGTTGGGCTATTTAAAAACGATTGGCTATTATCGGCTGAGTGGTTATTTATATTCTTTTCGTCAATTTGATCCAAACAATCCTAAAAGTCGTCTTGATGATTTTATCCCTAATAGTCGTTTTGAAGATGTGAAGCAACTTTATATCTTTGATAAAAAATTAAGGCAACTTGCACTGGATGCGTTAGAACGTATAGAAATCGCATTGAGAGTCAATCTAGCTTATACGTTGGGACAGTGCGATCCTTTGGCATACCAAAAAGCACAGTTTTTTGATCCGAGTTTTGATCATCAAAAATGGTTGGATAAATATCAAAATTTGATTCATCGAGAAAGTGAAAGTAGCTTTGTGAAGCACCATTTGCAGCATTACGGTCATTTGCCTATATGGGCTGCGGGTGAAATTTGGGACTTCGGTACTTTGTCAATGTTATACAAAGGTATGTTGGAAAAAGACAAAGATCGTGTTGCCAAAATTTACCACCTTAAAAATGGAAAACATTTACAAACGCATTTGCATGCTTTTAACTTTATCCGTAATGTGTCAGCACATCACAGCCGTCTGTGGAATAAAGCTATTATTTTTAAGGCAAATATAAAAGGATTGCATGAAGTACAATGGAAACAGTTGCATGCTACTCAGCCGTTTCTTTATTTTTGCTTGATGAAAAGAATGCTAGATGTCATCTGCCCTAATTCAACGTGGGGAGAACGATTCTTAGCCTTGTTACAAACTTTTCCAACCGTTGAAAACCAAGCTATTAGCTTGCAACAAATGGGGGTTACGGTTGACCTAAATGATTGGAATTTATGGAAAAAACCTTAAAAAAAGAAAGCCCCCAACCTTGTGGATCCAACCACTTAGGTTGGCAAAGCAGGGGGAGTTATTGGGTACTAGTATAAGCCTATTGGATCCATGAAGTCAAGTTCAAGGAGTCAATGAAAGGCAGTGATGGGTTTAACCGTTGCTTAACCAGAAGGTGATTTTGTCAGAAAGCTTGAATCTTGTTTTTATAAAATATCAATGACTTATGTAATAGAATTTGTTTGACTATTGTTTATCTAAACCACAGCATATTTAAAATTTAAGAGAACATAATGACTGTATCTAATACAACACAAACCTCAAACGCCATTGTTCAAAAAGTTTGGAGCTTTTGCCATATGCTCCGTGATGATGGCGTAAGCTATGGCGATTATTTAGAACAGATTACTTATCTGATTTTCTTAAAAATGGCATTTGAATACAGCCAGCCACCCCATAATCGCGATGTGGGCATTCCCGTTGAATACAGCTGGAAAAGCCTCACCGATCGCACAGGGGCAGATCTAGAAAGCCATTATCTAGCCCTATTGCGTGATTTAGGTCAGAGAAAAGGCTTGCTGGGGCAAATTTTTACCAAAGCACAAAACAAAATCCAAGATCCTGCTAAATTATCCCGCTTGGTGGCGATGATTGATGAAACCAAATGGACACGTTTGGGCGTAGATGTTAAAGGCGATATTTACGAGGGCATTTTGGAAAAAAACGCCGAAGACACCAAATCAGGTGCGGGGCAATACTTCACACCTCGTGCCTTGATTGAAGCCATAGTGCAATGCGTCCGCCCACAAGCCGATACAGTGATTGCCGATCCTGCTTGTGGCACAGGCGGTTTTTTGCTGGCAGCATACGGCTATTTAGAAAAACACGCCAATTTAAATGCCGAACAAAAAGTGCGGTTAAAAAACGGCACATTTTTTGGTAATGAAATTGTCGCCAATACACGCCGTTTATGTTTAATGAATTTATTTTTGCACGGCATTGGGGAAATGGATGGAAAAAGCCCGATTAGTGCCGATGATTCTTTGGTCGCACCCAGCAAACATAAAGTCGATTTAGTTTTAGCCAATCCTCCCTTTGGCAAAAAAAGCAGTATGACCATCACCAATGCTGATGGCGAAGCCGAAAGCGAAGATTTCGTATATAACCGCCAGGACTTTTGGGCAACCACCTCAAACAAACAAGTGAATTTCCTACAGCATATTTACACTATGCTGAAAAACAACGGACGGGCGGCAGTGGTTGTGCCTGATAATGTGTTGTTTGAAGGCGGAGCAGGCGAAACTGTACGGAAAAAATTATTGCAGATGACCGACTTGCACACCATTTTACGCTTGCCAACGGGGATTTTTTACGCCAACGGCGTGAAAGCCAATGTATTATTTTTTGATAACCGCCCCGCACAAGATGGCGATGTTACCCAAGAAATTTGGGTGTATGACTACCGCACCAATGTGCATCACACCTTAAAGAAAAAGCCGATGCAATTAGCAGATTTACAAGACTTTATCGACTGCTATTGCCCTGAAGACCGTTCAAAGCGTGCGGAAACCTACCACGCGGAAAATAATCCTAATGGACGTTGGCGTAAATTCAGCATTGATGAAGTTAAAAGCAGAGAAAAAACCAGCTTGGATATTTTTTGGCTGAAAGA
The DNA here is from genome assembly GCF_000379785.1 of Gallibacterium anatis DSM 16844 = F 149. Lineage (GTDB taxonomy): Bacteria > Pseudomonadota > Gammaproteobacteria > Enterobacterales > Pasteurellaceae > Gallibacterium > Gallibacterium anatis. Next base: position 7,355 of record NZ_KB903738.1, read on the forward strand.
TCACTCGCTCACCGATTTAGACAATTTGCCTGAACCCGATATTTTAGCCGATGAAATCATTGAAAATATCGAAGCGGCATTGGCGAATTTCCGCAGCGTTTCGGGGCAGTTGTGATGTCTTTATATAAGATCATCACTCTTAATTTTTAGAGGATTAGTTTGGAAATGAAATTTATACAAGCAGATATTGATTCAATTGCAATGGCTCAAGAGAATGATAGTTTAACAGTCTTTATCGGTGCTGGCTTTTCAAAATTTTCTGAAACAAATACAATTAGATTTCCCTCTTGGGGAGAATTAATTGAAACATTAAAAAGTGAACTGAATACAAAGGAAACAGATTATCTTAAAATAGCACAGTTATATTTTATTGAATTTGGTGAGTTTAAACTTTACCAAAAATTAAGATCGTTTATTCCATTAGATGCCAAACCATCTGATTTTCATATTAAAGTATTTCAAGTCTTGCAACCTAAATATATTATCACCACAAATTGGGATAATTTATTAGAAAAAACTATTGTAGAAAATGGCTTAATTTATGATATTGTAAAAACAGAAAGTGATTTAATTAAATCAACACTCCCTAATAAATTAATTAAAGTTCATGGTGACTTTGAATCTCATAATATTATTTTCAAAGAAGATGATTACTTGAATTATAGCGTAAAAAATCCTTTATTTGATAATTTTTTAAAGCATATTCTATCCACAACAACAGTTGTTTTTCTGGGCTATTCATATAGTGATATTGATTTAAAACAAATAATAAAGTGGATTGAGAAAAATTCGAAAATATCTCCGCCTAGATTTATATTGAATAAAAACATAGAATCTTCAGAAAAAAATTATCTACAAAACCATGGCATAAAATATTTAGAGGTAACATCTGATGAGATAATATCTGATAATATAGAATTCAAGAAATTATATGAAGAATTTTTTTATTCCATAGAAAACACCCTAAACGAAGAATCATTTTTTTATGGAGAAAAGATTCCTGATGCCGATGTTGTGGCTTATTTCTATAATAAATTAATTGGTTTGCGTGAGTTGAATACATTATTACCAGAACAAATTACAAATTTTTTTTCAAATTGTACAATCGAATATCATCACAATTGTTTTGGTTTAGAGTTTCATAGTAAACTATTAACTATAGATTATAATCATAATATTAGAAGTGTTTATGCTAAATTTTTTGAAATCATTTATGATGAAAATAAGATTAAAATATTTAAAGATAAATTAGATAATATTTTTTCTTTATTTCTTTCTGCTGGTGTAGTATTTATTAAAAACAGTGATTCTATATTTAATATAATAGAGTATTTTAAATCTGAGATTATTGATACCGTCTTTAATGGTGAAGAAAATAACTTTTCAAAATTCATTTCTTTTTCAAGCAAAATGCCAAAGGTTCATTTGGATTTACTTACATTTCATAATAAGTCTGAAGAAGAAAAATTATTAATATTTAAAAATTTATCCGATGAGGTAACGCAATATCTTGCAAGAAAGCAATATTTATTAGCAATGATTTCTAAATTTAATAAATCTGTTTTTGCTTATCAATTAAGTAATGATAAGGATATTACAAAGGATTTAAGAGATCAATTTGGAAAGGATGCTCGGTATAACTTTGATAATGAATTAATAAACAATAAATACCCATATAAAAGTAAAAAACATTTTCAACCTCTTATAGACCTATTGAACTTTAAGTCAATATATAGATTTCATTATGATTCTACAATAGATAATAAAACTTTTTTGGAAGCCGAAAAAAATAGAAAAAATGGTGGGTTACATTATAGTAATAGTGAGCAAAGATCGAATGATCGTTTAATTCAATTATTACGCTTTTGTGCGGAAAATAATGTGGTTTTAGACCTTTATTCTGAATTTAAACAATTAATGGTTTCATATGTTACTGGCAAGATTGAGATTTCGAAAGTAAATGAGGTTTTTAAATTTTCTATATACGATCTATTTATTATGATTAAATATTTTAAATTTAAAGATATTTTGTCGATCTTGCTAGAAAATGTTATCTATTTTGTGAGAGAGCCTGAAAAAGAAGGCAATGGAGAAAACTTATTACAATTTGGCGAAAATGAAAAAGAGTATATTAAAACGGTTTTTAAGAACTTATCTGAATTATTTATAAAGTATAGCGATTCATTTTATTCAAATATTATATCTGACTCTTATTGTAATCTTATATTGATTTTGGGTTTAGTCAATTGGGACAAGGAAGAGCTAAATAAGTTTATCTATGAAATAAAAAATAGTTTATTAAAAGCAAATATTCCTTATAAGACTATCAGCTCTATAAATCATTTTATTCTTCTGCAATATAAATTATACAAAACGAATAATGGAAATTTTTTAAAACTAATTGATGCGGTATTAGAAGGGTTCGTTTTAGGTAAGTTTAAATCTCCTCTTTATGAAAAAATAAATCATGATTTATCATATTTATATAATTATTCAGTGATAATGAATATTGCTTATTCAAATATAGATTTAGTTGAAAAAGTTATTTTTTTACTTAGGCAAAATTTTAAAAATGATAAGAGGGCTCAACGTTTTTATATCCAAAATATTTTACTGCCTGTATATCAAATATCAAATGATAAAATTAAAAGTATTTTTATTGACTATTTTAATGAATTAAGAATAAATCATTGGCAAAAGATCAACGATAAAGAAGAATTATATGAAGAAATATTTAGAGAATTGGATTTTTTACAAAATGGTTGTGAAATTAAAGAGAATTTTTTAACATTTTTAAATAAGTGGATTAATGAGGATCTGAATAAGGAGGTTTACTCTAGTATCAAATTTCTTAAGGCTGGAGGAATTGAATTTATGCTGGGATTGATTAAATTTTTAGTGAATGAGAAAAAACTCAACCAGTTTTCAGAAATATATGATAGGTTAAGGGATAAAATAGCTAAAGAGGAAGAGCAGGTAAACTAGTTTCCCTTTTTCCTAACACCACACCATCTTATGCTATGAAGCCTGTTTGCGGATTGATTTGTCGTGAATCAGGCTTTTTCTAAGCATACAAAAAATCACTCACTTCCCCCATCTTTGCCATCAAGCATTTGCACTATTCACCATTTCAGCAAAAGCCTTTATTGCGATATTTAATGACACCTCAACGCCAAAATCAAGCCGCCAAAGGTTAAGATGAGGCTAGCGAAATAGAGCCGAATAGATACTCCTTAAAATTTCTTTTTGTTATGATGGGTAAAAGTGCGGTGATTTTCCACCGCACTTTTTCAGATGGCATTACGCTAATTCACGGCGATGATGCATCATTAAATCGGCAATGGGTTTAGCAATTAGCCATTGTTTGCTTTAGCTATCCCATTGTTTATTCAGGCTGCCTGAAAAGTGCGGTGCGTTTTTCAAGCTGTTTTTATCGTTGTTATGAAAACGCCGTGCGATGTTCTGATCTGACCCCGAAAAGTTAGACTGTTATTTTAAGGACTGAATTCTGTATTGAACAGGACTCAGTCCATTTAATCTTAATTGTATTCTTTCCTCATTGTAATAACGAACATATTCTTTGATAACGGATTCAAGTTCTTCAATGCTTTCGAAAGTTTTGCCATAAAAACATTCTACTTTCATCCGACCAAAGAAACTCTCCATCGCGGCATTATCTAAACAATTGCCTTTCCTCGACATACTCTGCACAATATTGTGCTGAGCGAGTAACTGTTGATAACTTAACATTTGGTA
>NZ_KB903739.1:0-559 GCF_000379785.1 Gallibacterium anatis DSM 16844 = F 149
TATCAACAGTTATTAGCTGAGCACAATATTGTGCAGAGTATGTCAAGGAAAGGCAATTGTTTAGATAATGCCGCGATGGAGAGTTTCTTTGGTCGGATGAAAGTGGAATGTTTTTATGGCAAAACTTTCGAAAACATTGAAGAACTTGAATCTGTTATCAAAGAATATGTTCGTTATTACAATGAGGAAAGAATACAATTAAAATTAAATGGACTGAGCCCTGTTCAATACAGAATTCAGTCCTTAAAATAACAGTCTAACTTTTCGGGGTCAGATCATTGTTAAGTAAGAGCTGTTTTAGCTTAAATGGTTCATAATGTTCATAACGAAAGAGTTTCTATTATGGGTTTATTAATTGATAGCATCAAAAATAGTAAAATATAATTGATTTATGAAGTATTAGGTTTGTAAAATAAAAAATTTTTTAACTATTGACAGTTAAAAAAGGAAAATTACAATGCCTGACAGCACAGCACAGCACAGCACAGCACAGCACAGCACAGCACAGCACAGCACAGCACAGCACAGCACAGCACAGCACAGCACAGCACAGCACAGC
>NZ_KB903739.1:614-11250 GCF_000379785.1 Gallibacterium anatis DSM 16844 = F 149
ACAGCACAGCACAGCACAGCACAGCACAGCACAGCACAGCACAGCACAGCACAGCACAGCACAGCACAGCACAGCACAGCACAGCACAGCACAGCGCAGCGCAGCAGCTTGACCATCTTTCGTTAAGGGCGCAACAGCTCTCGCAACTCAAATCCCTGCTTCCTGAAATTTTTTCTGAACAGCAAATTGATTTTGAAAAGTTTAAACAATTATTTGCCAACGAAATAGCCACTCACCTCGATCGCTATACTCTTAACTGGGCAGGAAAATCCGAAGCCTATCAGGTTTTACAAACCCCAACGCAACAAACGCTTACTCCTTGCGAGGCGGAGAGTGTGGATTTTGCCCAATCGCAAAATGTGTTTATTGAGGGTGAAAACCTAGAAGTCCTCAAAATTCTGCAAAAATCCTATTTTAATTCTGTGAAAATGATTTATATCGATCCGCCGTATAATACGGGGAACGATTTTATCTATAAAGATAACTTTGCCGATAGCCAAGCCGATTATGCGGAAAAAGTAGGCGATAAAGACGAAGCGGGCAAACTTAAGCGTGCCTTTGTGAAAAACAGCAAAGAAAACGGGCATTATCACAGCAATTGGCTCAATATGATGCTTCCCCGCCTGCATTTAGCAAGAAACTTATTGCGTGATGATGGCGTGATTTTTATTTCTATCGATGATAATGAGCAAGCCCAGCTGAAATTGCTTTGTGATGAGGTGTTTGGGGAGGAGAATTTTGTGGCGACATTACATTGCCAAATGAGTACAACTCAAGGAATGAAAGTTAAATCTGCTCAATCTGGGAATATTGTGAAAAATGCAGAATATATTTTGTGCTACTCAAAAGATGGGCATCAAAATATTGCAAAAACGCTTATTTATGATCCTCGTCCTAAATATGATGAACACTACTCTTTATATTTAAAGGAAGATGGAATAATCGGCAATATTAGTGAATTGTATGATTATAAATTTCCAAAAGATCTCAATAATAAAAAAGCACTCTCATTGTCTGAGGCTTACGCTAAAAGTGAAGAATTTGCAGACATCGTCCGCTCTCACCTCGCAGACATCGTCTGCTCGGATAAAATTGGTAATGTAGATATTTCTGATCTCAAAAACGGATATTGGAAAAAAGTACAACATAACGGAAGAGAATATCTGCTTACTTTAAATAATAAGGGAAAAGTACGTCAGTTATTAAGACTGAAAGATTCTTGGGGAAAGGCTGATGATTTTTATCAGTCTGAAGGATTAAGAAAAATTAGGGGTGATTGGTGGGAAGGCTTTTATATTGATATGGGAAACGTATCCAAAGAAGGGGACATTGAATTTAAAAATGGTAAAAAGCCACTGCGGTTAATTTATCAACTTTCTAAGATGGTTACAGCAAAGAACGATCTCATTCTCGACTTCTTCGCAGGCTCTGGCACGACTGCCCACGCGGTGATGCAACTGAATGCCGAAGATGGGGGCAACCGTAAATTTATTTGCGTACAGCTACCTGAAAAAACGGACGAAACATCCGAAGCCTTTAAAGCAGGTTTTCACACCATTGCCGAGATTTCTAAAGAACGTATTCGCCGTGCAGGTAAGCAAATTGCCGAGCAACACGCTGACAAAACCCTAGATACAGGCTTTAAAGCCTTTAAACTTTCAGGCAGCCATTTCAAACAATGGCAAACGCCCACAGAACAAGATTTAGAAAAACAATTGCAAATGTTTATCGACCCTGTGGCAGAGAACACCGACACGCAGGCGATGATGTATGAATTATTATTGCGTTTGGGCTTTAGCCTCACGGCAAAAGTGCGGTGGGAAAATCACGTGTATTGGGTGGAAGAAAACCATCAGCGCGTGGCATTGATATTAAACGAAGTGAATGAATCAATAATCAATGACGTGATGACACGCCAACCGCAAAAAGTGGTGATGCTGGATCGTTTATTTAACGGCGATGACGCATTCAAGAAAAATACCGAATTGCAAATGAGCGATGCGAATATTGCTTTATTGGTGATTTAAGGAGAAGAAAATGCAACTTCAATTTGAAACCTTAGATTATCAATTGCAAGCAGTGGAAGCGGTGGTTCAATTATTTAAAGGGCAAGGGAATGCACCAGAAGAGGGTTTGGTTTTAACCAGCCCAAATGATGAACGCATTGGGTTCAATCGCCCTTTGCAGTTGAATGAAGCGGTTTTGCAAAACAATTTACACGAGCAACAAAATAAAGCAAAAACCGACCGCACTTTGATTGCCGAGCAAGGCAAAAACTTTACCGTTGAAATGGAAACGGGAACGGGCAAAACCTATGTGTATTTACGCACCATTTTTGAATTAAATAAACAATATGGCTGGCAAAAATTTGTGATTGTTGTGCCAAGTGTTGCCATTCGCGAGGGCGTGTTGCACACCTTGGCAGCCACGCAAGATCATTTTTCCCTTGTTTTTGATAAGCCCAGCGTGAACTACAGCGAATATAAAAGCTCAAATCTGAACGCATTAAAAGACTTTTCTAAAAACAATAATATTGAAATTTTGGTGATTAATATTGATTCTTTTGCGAAAGAAAACAATGTGATGAATATGGTTCGAGAAAGCGGCATTGCACCGATTGAATATATTCAGATGGCATCGCCCATTGTGATCATTGATGAACCGCAAAATATGGAAACCGAAACCCGCCGTAAAGCGATTGAAAGTTTAAAGCCACTGTTTACCTTGCGTTATTCCGCCACGCATAAAAATGCCTACAATCCCGTTTACAGCCTCAACCCCGTGCAAGCCTATGAATTGGGCTTGGTGAAGCAAATTGAGGTGGACAGCGTGTTGGCAGACAATGATTTAAATGGTGTGTATTTATCGCTGAAAGAAATCAAAACGAGTCAAAAAAGCTGGTCAGCCAAAATTGAATTATTGGTGAACGACAAAAAGGCGATGAAGAAAAAAACCATCACCGTCAAGCCCAATCAAGATTTATTCGATCTTTCCAAAGGCAATGAACAATATCGCAATGGCTTTATTTTGAGCGGAATGGACACCGATCAGCAAACGGTTTCCTTTGCCAATGGGGTGGAAATTTATCAAGGAACGGATTATTCCCAATTAAAAGACGAGATTCAGCAAATGCAAATCCGCCGCACCATTACCGAGCATTTACAAAAAGAGAAAAAATTGCGTGAGCAAGGCATTAAAGTGCTTTCTCTGTTTTTTATTGACAAAGTAGATAATTACCGCAATGGCGGCAAATTCGCCCAATGGTTTGATAGCATTTATCGCGAGCTTTCAGGCAGCGACCCGCAAGGCGTGCATAATGGTTATTTTTCCCAAGATAAAAAAGGCAATGCCAAAGACACCAACGGCAGCACGCAAGCGGATAACGACACCTATCGCCTGATTATGAAAGACAAAGAACGGCTATTGGATTTAAACAACCCTTTGCGGTTTATTTTTTCCCATTCCGCATTAAAAGAGGGCTGGGATAACCCGAATGTGTTTCAGATTTGCACCCTAAACGACACCGCCAGCGAAATGAAAAAACGCCAAGAAATCGGGCGAGGATTAAGGCTGCCAGTGAATCAGCAAGGGCAACGGATTTATGACCGCCGCCAAAATATCCTCACCGTAATTGCCAATGAAAGCTATGAACAATTTGCCGTCAGCCTTCAGCGTGAAATTGAAGAAGAATGCGGTGTGCAGTTTGCCAAGAGCAATATCAAAAAACGTGAAGATAAAAAACGGGTTCAATATCGCAAAGACTTCAGCCTACACCCTCATTTTCAAGCACTTTGGCAACGCATTCAGCATCAAACCACTTATCGAGTGAAGTTTGAACAACAGGCATTAATTGAAAATGCGGTGGAAAAAATTCGCAAAATGCCACCGATTGAAGCGATACAAATCCGCCACGAAAAAGCTTATTTAACCATCAACGAGCAAGGCATAGGCACACAATATCGCTCAACAGGGGCAATCAATGCAGGTTCTTCATTCCATATTCCTGACTTGCTCAATGCCTTGCAAAAGAAAACAGGCTTAACACGAATCAGCTTATGCCAGATTTTGCAACAATCGCAAAGGCTGCCCGAAGTTTTCCATAATCCACAACAGTTTATTGATTTGGTTGCCGAAAAAATCAACCTTGCGTTACAACAAATAATGGCAGAGGGCGTGGAATACCACAAAATCGCCGGCAAAACCTATGCAATGACGCTCTTTCAGGATTTTGAATTTTTTAAAAATGAGCATACTTTTGCAGTGGCAGAACAACAGAAAACCATTTATGAAAACTATATCCCCTTAGATTCCCAAACCGAGCAACAATTTGCCCAAGATTGCGAAAGCAGTGATGACGTAGAATTTTATTTTAAGCTACCTGAAAAATTTAAAATCCCGACCCCATTAGGCCATTACAACCCCGATTGGGCGGTGGTGTTTAAAGGTGAAAGCAAAATCTATTTTGTGGCAGAAACCAAAAACACAGGCAACGGCATTCAACGCGGTGTAGCAGAAGAAAAATTACGCGAAAGCGAGCAAATGAAAATTGCTTATGCCCTCAAAAATTTTGATTGTTTGCGGTCTGAATATTCTGATTTGGATTATTGCGTGATTGAAAAAGTATCGGAGCTGTCAGAGAAATTATAAGGAAAAATAGGATTTAATTTATCAGTTGCTTTGTATGAGTTTATGATCTTTTAGATTTTTAGTTTTAATTGTAAAACATTAATTATTAGTGATTTTGAAAAGATAGAGCAATGTTACCCTATCTTTTCAAATAGTTATTATGCGTTTTCCACTTTATTCTTAATAAATTCAATCGCTTTCTGAATGCGATTTAAGCAACGTTCTCTACCGATAAGTTCGAGGGTAATATCCAATGATGGAGATTGACCGGCACCGGTAACGGCAACACGCAACGGCATACCGACTTTACCCATTCCGACTTCTAATTCAGCAGCGGTTTGTTCGATCACTTGATGTAATTCGTGAGCTTTCCATTCCGGAAGTTGACGCAATTTTTCTAATGCAACGCTTAATGGCTGAATAGCTGTGGCTTTAAAATGTTTTTTCGCTGCTGCTTCATCAAATTCACTGAAATCTTCGTAGAAATAACGGCTGGCTGTTGCCATTTCTTTTAAGGTTTTACAGCGTTCACCTAGTGCTTTTACAATTTCGGTTAATTCTGGTCCATTTTGGGTATTAATTTTTTGTTCTTCCATATGCCATTCAAGATAATGAGCTACCTTTTCTACTGGTAATTCACGGATGTAATGGTGGTTTACCCATTGCAATTTGTCGGTATTAAAGGCACTGGCTGAACGGCTAACCTGATGAATATCAAAGAATTTTACCATTTCTTCAATAGAGAAAATTTCCTGATCGCCGTGTCCCCAACCTAAACGAACCAAATAATTTAACAACGCTTCCGGTAAATAACCTTCATCACGATACTGCATTACATTGACCGCACCGTGGCGTTTAGATAATTTTTGACCGTCATCACCTAAAATCATTGAAACGTGTGCATATTGTGGCACAGGCGCGCCAAGTGCTTTTAAGATATTGATTTGGCGAGGTGTGTTATTGATGTGATCTTCACCACGCACAACGTGAGTGATGCCCATATCCCAGTCATCAACCACAACACAGAAATTGTAAGTTGGAGAGCCGTCGGTGCGGCGGATGATTAAATCATCAAGTTCGCTGTTGCTGATTTCGATTTTTCCACGCACGGCATCATCAAAAATCACTGAACCTTCGGTCGGGTTTTTAAAACGAACAACGTGAGGTTCGCTCGGATCGTGATGTGTGTGATCGTGTAAACAATGGCGATCATAGCGTGGTTTCTCTTTATTTTTTTCCTGCTGTTCGCGCAAGTTTTCCAAACGTTCTTTGCTGCAGTAGCAACGATAAGCTAAACCTTGTTCCAACATTTGATCAATCACTTGATTATAACGATCAAAGCGTTTGGTTTGGTAATAAGGGCCGTGATCCCACGACAAACCCAACCATTCCATACTTTCCAAAATGGCATCAACTGCCTGTTGGGTGGAGCGTTCCAAATCGGTATCTTCAATACGAAGTACAAATTCACCTTGATTGTGTTTAGCGTATAACCAGGAATAAAGCGCAGTTCTGGCACCGCCAACGTGTAAATAGCCTGTTGGACTTGGTGCAAAGCGAGTGCGCACTGTTACATTCGGATCTAAATTAAATAATTTTTCGATTTCCATTATATTCTGCCTATAAATAAAGAATAAAAACGGTTCTATTCTACTATGAGTTAGCATTATTCTTAATAAAAACTTGATATTTATGTTTACTTTTAAAACAGTTGGCTAAGGAAAGTCAAAAAGCGATTGACTGAACATAAATTATAATTATAATGCCACGAACACAAAATGTGGGCGATTAGCTCAGTTGGGAGAGCACCTCCCTTACAAGGAGGGGGTCACTGGTTCGAGACCGGTATCGCCCACCACTTATGACAATCACCCAATATTAACAATGTGGGCGATTAGCTCAGTTGGGAGAGCACCTCCCTTACAAGGAGGGGGTCACTGGTTCGAGACCGGTATCGCCCACCACTTATGACAATCACCCAATATTAACAATGTGGGCGATTAGCTCAGTTGGGAGAGCACCTCCCTTACAAGGAGGGGGTCACTGGTTCGAGACCGGTATCGCCCACCACTATTGTTAATAGCAACGAATTTCTATTCGGGCGATTAGCTCAGTTGGGAGAGCACCTCCCTTACAAGGAGGGGGTCACTGGTTCGAGACCGGTATCGCCCACCATCTTATCCTTCGTTAATATTTCTATTTAAAGTTAATTTATTCTTGCTGATGAAAATGGTAAGGTATCGTCTATTGTTTTCCCCATAGATAGCTTTTTATGCAACCCAATCTTTATATCGGAATGATGTCCGGCACTAGCCTTGATGGTGTAGATACCGTTATTGTTGATTTTTCAAATGCCTTCCCTCGAATAGTGGCTTCATTATATGCACCTATGCCGCAGGATTTACGTGATGATTTGACAGATTTAATGCGCGGTGTGACAACTTTGCAGAAATTGGGTGAAATTGAACAGCGGTTATCTTGGCTTTATGTTGAGCAAGTTAGAGAAATTTTGCAGCAACAAAGATTCGCGGCAGAGCAGATTATTGCGATTGGCTGTCACGGGCAGACAGTTTGGCACGCGCCAACGGGAAAATATCCGTTCACAATGCAACTGGTGGACGGCAATTTATTAGCGGCACAAACAGGAATTACCACAATCACCGATTTTCGACGTAAAGATATGGCATATGGCGGTCAGGGTGCGCCGTTAGTGCCGGCATTTCATCAAGCGATTTTTTCTGATCCGAAACATTTAACCGTATTGCTTAATATTGGCGGTATCAGTAATGTCACTGTTTTATATCCGGACGGAACAGTAAGTGGCTTTGATACCGGGCCGGGCAACACTTTGATGGACAACTGGATTAAATTGCAGCAGGGTAGAAACTTCGATCAAAACGGTGAATGGGCAGCACAAGGTCAAGTGAATACGGCATTATTACAAAGCTGTTTGCGAACCGAGTATTTCCATCAGTTACCACCGAAAAGTACAGGACGAGAACTGTTTAATTTACCTTGGTTACAACAAAAACTTGATGCATTACCGCAAATTGCTGCTGTTGATGTACAAGCAACGTTATTGGAATTAACAGCACAGACAATAGTTGAACAATTACCGAAATTACAAACTGAAACAATGTTATGGGTGTTCGGTGGCGGTGCGAATAATCCGGTTTTAATGCAACGTTTGCAGGATTTATTACCGAATTGGCGAATCAGAAATAGTAATCAGAGTGGCATTGATGCCGATTTTATGGAAGCCACTGCTTTTGCGTGGTTGGCATATCGTACCATACATCATCAAAGCGGTAATTTGCCCTCTGTAACAGGAGCAAGCAAAAACGCAATTTTAGGAGCAATTCATTTAGCGGATAAGATTAATAATAAGGATTTATGATGACTTCTCTTTTTAAAACTTTGGAACAACTCACTTCTGAACAACGTAATATCTCTTCGTTAAATCTAGATCAACTTTCTGCATTAGAAATCGTTCAGTTAATGAATCAGGAAGATCAAAAAGTAGCATTAGCAGTGAACGCCCAATTAGTTCAAATTGCACAGGCAGTTGAAGTTATTGTTAGTACCTTTCAGCAAGGTGGTCGCCTTATTTATCAAGGTGCAGGAACAAGTGGTCGATTAGGGGTTTTGGATGCGTCAGAGTGTCCGCCGACATTTGGCGTGCCGTTTGGACAAGTTATCGGTCTGATCGCAGGTGGTGACAGGGCGATACGGAAAGCAGTAGAAAATGCGGAGGATAACAGCGAGGCTGGTAAAGTGGATTTAATGCAGGTTCAGCTTTCAGACAAAGATGTGGTGGTCGGCTTGGCAGTAAGCGGTCGAACTCCTTATGTATTGGGTGGGTTGGAGTATGCTAAAACCTGTGGGGCGAAAACCATAGCAATTAGCTGTAATGCATATTCAGAGATGTCAAAAATAGCAGATATTTCAATCACGCCGATAGTTGGAGCGGAAGTCTTAACTGGTTCATCCAGGTTAAAAGCTGGAACAGCACAAAAAATGGTGCTGAATATGCTTTCTACCGCCAGTATGGTGTTAATGGGTAAGTGTTACCAAAACTTGATGGTGGATGTGCAAGCGACCAATGAAAAATTGCGGCATCGAGCGGTAAATATTGTGATGCAAGCAACAGAATGTGATCGCGATACCGCAAAGCATTATTTATCATTGGCGGATAATCAGGCGAAATTGGCTATTATGATGATTTTAGGCAATTTGGATAAAGCTCAGGCAAAAGTGTTGTTAGAGCAGTCACAAGGAAGATTACATCAAGCAATACGGAAATTGGAATAGGTTATATTTTAGTCTATAAGCGATAAATATTATTAACAGTATCAAATAGAGTACTGAAACTGTAAAAAACGAACAGTTTTTGCTTGAGATTTAGTCTAACAATAAAAAATACCGTTTTTTTTGAAAAAAAGGCTTGCCAGAAGAAAAAAGATCCCTATAATACGCCTCACTTGCTTAACGATGCCGACTTAGCTCAGCAGGTAGAGCAACTGACTTGTAATCAGTAGGTCACCAGTTCGATTCCGGTAGTCGGCACCATCTTAAAAGTAAGTAGTAGCATTAGCACAGTGGAGGGATTCCCGAGCGGCCAAAGGGAGCAGACTGTAAATCTGCCGGCTCAGCCTTCGAAGGTTCGAATCCTTCTCCCTCCACCATTTTATGATGGGACAGATGAATATAGGTGCGGGCATCGTATAATGGCTATTACCTCAGCCTTCCAAGCTGATGATGCGGGTTCGATTCCCGCTGCCCGCTCCACGCTGATATAGCTCAGTTGGTAGAGCGCACCCTTGGTAAGGGTGAGGTCGGCGGTTCAAATCCGCCTATCAGCACCACCTCTATTTTTCTTTCCTTTTTTATATCCTGTAATTATCTTTGGTTAATGTGGTAATTTACGCCATCGATAACCGTGTTTTTTTAGGGGACTTTCCATGTCTAAAGAAAAATTTGAACGTACAAAACCGCACGTAAACGTGGGTACAATCGGCCACGTTGACCATGGTAAAACAACTTTAACCGCAGCAATCACAACCGTATTAGCAAAACACTACGGTGGTGCAGCTCGTGCATTTGACCAAATCGATAATGCGCCAGAAGAAAAAGCGCGTGGTATCACCATCAACACCTCACACGTTGAATACGATACAGCAACTCGTCACTATGCACACGTTGACTGTCCGGGACACGCCGACTATGTAAAAAATATGATTACCGGTGCGGCGCAAATGGACGGAGCGATTCTAGTAGTAGCAGCGACGGACGGTCCAATGCCACAAACTCGTGAACACATCTTATTAGGACGCCAAGTAGGTGTACCATACATCATCGTATTCTTAAACAAATGCGATATGGTAGATGACGAAGAGTTATTAGAATTAGTAGAAATGGAAGTTCGTGAACTTCTATCACAATATGATTTCCCAGGTGATGATACTCCAATCGTACGTGGTTCAGCATTAAAAGCNTTAGAAGGNGANNCNNNNTGGGAAGAAAAAATTCTTGAATTAGCAAACTACTTGGATACATACATTCCTGAACCGGAACGTGCAGTAGACCAACCGTTCTTGTTACCAATTGAAGACGTATTCTCAATTTCAGGTCGTGGTACTGTAGTAACAGGACGTGTAGAACGCGGTGTTATTCGTACAGGTGAAGAAGTAGAAATCGTAGGTATCAAAGAAACTGCGAAAACCACAGTAACCGGTGTAGAAATGTTCCGTAAATTGTTAGACGAAGGTCGTGCAGGTGAAAACATCGGTGCATTATTACGTGGTACAAAACGTGAAGAAATNGAACGTGGTCAAGTGTTAGCGAAACCAGGTACAATCACTCCACACACAGATTTCGAATCAGAAGTTTACGTATTATCAAAAGAAGAAGGTGGACGTCACACTCCATTCTTCAAAGGTTATCGTCCACAATTCTATTTCCGTACAACTGACGTAACAGGAACAATCGAGTTACCGGAAGGCGTGGAAAT
>NZ_KB903740.1 GCF_000379785.1 Gallibacterium anatis DSM 16844 = F 149
AACTTTACGTTTTATTGCTTAACCAAGCCCTGAATTCTATTGAGTCACTCAATTTGTTATCTACGAATGCCCACACAGATTGTCTGATAGTTTTTTAAAGAACAAAAAAATGGTCGGCGAGATAGGATTTGAACCTACGACCCACTGGTCCCAAACCAGTTGCGCTACCAAACTGCGCTACTCGCCGATTTATAATGGGGTGGCTAATGAGACTCGAACTCACGACAACCGGAATCACAATCCGGGGCTCTACCAACTGAGCTATAGCCACCATAGATTTTTAGATATTGCGTTTACCTAACCCAACCGAGCTGGCGCGCTCGACAGGATTCGAACCTGAGACCTTTGGCTCCGGAGGCCAACGCTCTATCCAACTGAGCTACGAGCGCTCATCGCGTCGTTGCGGGGCGTATATTAATGACTTTCAGATGGACTGTCTAGCTTTTTTTTTAATTTTTTTTCGTTTGATGATATTTTACTCTTTATTGATATTTTTTAGTCATTTTCTTAATAATAAATGCTCAGAACACACTTATTTTTACCATTTTGATGAATTAAATCGAACATAACGACACAAGCAGAAAAGAGAGTTTTCTATTTTTCTGGATGAATAAAGGAAATATTAGATAAGAAAAAGGTGATGTTTTCTGGTTTTCATACTCACATCACCTTAGCTCTTCTATTTTTTACTTACCAAGCCTTTTGCTTTTCGCCATCTACGCTGTATTCTTCTGATAAAACGCGTAACCCGCCAAGCCCGTGTAATTGAATAACCATATAAAAAGATTAACACGATAAAGCCGAAAAACATTAGCCATTCATTGATATAGTAAATTTCTCCTAAAATGCCAAATCCTGCACATACCGCCGCCATCAATGTAATAACAGCAAACGCTTGTCGAGAAGTTAAACCAGCTCTCACCATCAAATGGTGTACGTGCAAACGATCGGGACGGAAAGGACTTTTCTTTTTCTTTAATCTTCTGATGACCACACAGATCATATCAATTAAAGGAATAGCAATCAGCCAAAGTGCAGTAATCGGTTTAATTGGATGACCGTGTCCTTGTGTACTTAATAATAAAATCCAAATCATAGTGAAACCGATTAGCGTACTTCCCGAATCCCCCATAAACACCTTATTCTTAACGCCAAACACTGACATATTAAATAAGATATAAGGAATCAAGCATAAAATAAGTGCAAAGCACCACGCAGCCAAATCGATCTGTCCATCCAATACTAATAAGATACCGATTGCAGCAAATGAAACACTGGACAAACCACCAAGCAACCCGTCAATACCATCAATCATATTGAAGGCATTCACTATAGCAATAGTCGCAAACACGGTAATGACAATACCTGCTGTTCCTAGCGTAATCTGGAACGGACCGATAATTTCTCCAAGGTTATTTAGCGACAAATCTCCAATATAGATCATCGACAACGCCAAGATTGCCTGCACAATGGCGCGCAAAAAAGGACTTAAATCAAAACGATCATCAAGCACACCAACAATTAACAACACAGTGACACAACTCAAATAGAGATAAGGCAAACGCATTTCATTCCATTCAAGGAAATAATAACAAGCGTTACTAATAAACAAGGCAATCCCACCAATGAGAGGAATTAATCCTTGGTGGCGTTTACGATAATTCGGTTTATCCACCAGCCCGATTTTTACCGCCAATGGACGCATAATAATTAATGCTAGAAATGAACTTAAGAACGTTAACACAAAACTCAGCCACATATTTTAAAGACCCCTTAACACACGAGTTGTAATGCTGAATGATGGTTGAAAATGGTTGATGAGAATAGCATAAAGTCACTTTTTAATACATTTGTTTTTTTCATTATCTTTTGATTTCAAGTACAATATTGTCCACATTTAACTACAATGAGAAAAAATGATGACATCTTCAGTAACTTTATTCGAAAAAGCACAAAAATTTATTCCCGGTGGAGTCAATTCACCTGTTCGTGCATTTAACGGTGTATCCGGTACACCTGTCTTTATCCAACGAGCTCAAGGCGCTTATCTTTATGATAGTGAAGGCAAGCAGTATATCGATTATGTTGGTTCTTGGGGACCAATGGTCTTGGGACATAATCATCCCTCAATTCTTAATGCAGTCATTGAAACAGCTAAAAATGGTTTAAGTTTCGGTGCGCCAACCGAATTAGAAATTGAATTGGCTGAGTTAGTGTGCCGCTTAGTCCCCTCAATCGAAATGGTTCGTATGGTGAATTCCGGTACTGAGGCAACAATGTCAGCCATTCGTTTAGCCAGAGGTTACACGAAACGGGATAAAATCATAAAATTTGAAGGATGCTACCACGGACACGCTGACTCTTTATTGGTTAAGGCCGGTTCCGGTGCATTAACTTTAGGTCAACCAAGCTCACCGGGCGTGCCGGCTGATTTTGCAAAACATACTTTGACTTGTACTTATAATGATCTCGATTCCGTCGAAGAAACTTTTAAGCAATATCCGACTGAAATTGCCTGCATTATTGTTGAACCGGTGGCGGGAAATATGAATTGTGTTCCGCCGAAACCAGGTTTTTTACAAGGATTACGCCAACTTTGTGATCAATATGGTGCATTATTAATCATTGATGAAGTAATGACAGGCTTTCGTGTTGCACTTGCCGGTGCACAATCTTACTACGATGTAAAACCGGATTTAACCACGCTCGGTAAGATTATCGGCGGCGGAATGCCGGTCGGTGCTTTCGGCGGTAAAAAAGAAATTATGCAATATATCGCTCCAACCGGTCCTGTTTATCAAGCCGGCACATTGTCTGGAAATCCAATCGCGATGGCAGCCGGTATTGCCTGTTTAACTGAATTAGCAAAAGCAGGCAATGAGGCATTACTTGCTGAGAAAACAAAAACATTAGCGGAGGGGTTAAAATCCCTTGCTCAAAAACATCAAATTCCTTTCGTGGTCAATTATGTCGGTGGAATGTTTGGACTATTTTTCACTGATCAAGGCAAAGTGGAATGTTATCAAGATGTAATGAAATGTGATGTGGAACGCTTCAAAAAGTTCTTCCATTCAATGTTGGATCAAGGTGTTTATTTGGCACCATCTGCTTTTGAAGCCGGATTTATGTCACTTGCACACAGCTCACAAGATATTCAAGCAACGCTAGCTGCTGCAGATAAAGCATTCGCTGCATTAAAAGCTTAATGCACTTTTCTTCACGGCATAATAGTCAACTATTATGCCGTTTCTTTACCTCTAAACAGTTATTTTATCTATTTTTGCTTAAATTTCCGGCTTTTCGGGAACATTTCCTTTTAATGCTTGTCTTAATGGCGCGAATAACAATTCGTATAAAGCTATTTTTTTAAGGAGATATTTTTAAATGAAAATTAATAAGAAAAAATTTGTTTTAACCAGTATTGCACTCGGATTAAGCATCTTCTGCGCTTCACTGCCTACGCAAGCCAACATTCCAACTTCTGTGTTGGAAAATAGCTCAACACCAAGTTTAGCACCGGTGTTGGAGCAGGTTCTTCCGGCAGTGGTCACCATTTCGGTAGAAGGAACCGCTGAAAACGGTCCAAGTAATAATTTCTTACCCGAACTACCGCCGGAATTCCAATTTTTCTTTGGCGATCAATTCAATAATCGCTCCCCTCGCCAATTTAAAGGGTTAGGATCAGGTGTGATTATTAATGCCGATAAAGGTTATGTTTTAACCAACAATCACGTGGTTGACGGTGCCGATAAAATTACCGTTACACTCAGTGACGGCAGAGAATATAAAGCAAAATTACTCGGCAATGACGCTATGTCGGATGTCGCGTTAATTCAATTAGAAAATGCCAAAGATCTCACCCAAATAAAAATGGCTGATTCAGATAAAGCAAAAGTCGGTGACTTTGTGATTGCTGTCGGAAATCCTTTTGGCTTAGGACAAACCGTCACTTCAGGGATTATTTCTGCTTTAGGGCGTGCAGCCGATGATGATACCAACAGTTATCAGAATTACATTCAAACCGATGCTGCCGTCAATCGTGGTAATTCAGGCGGTCCGTTGCTTAACTTAAAAGGTGAACTGGTCGGGATTAACACCGCCATTATCGCACCAAGCGGCGGTAATGTTGGTATTGCATTTGCGATCCCAAGCAATATGGCAAACAGCCTGGCACAACAAATCATTGAATTTGGTCAAGTTAAACGTGGCGTTTTAGGCATTAAAGGCGGTGAATTAAATGCCGATCTTGCCAAAGCATTCGATGTTAAAGCACAAAAAGGGGCTTTTGTCAGTGAGGTGCTTCCAGATTCCGCCGCTGCCAAAGCAGGATTAAAAGCCGGCGATATTATCACCGGATTAAATGGTCAAAATATCAATAGCTTCTCTGAGTTACGCGCTAAAATTGCAACGACCGGCGCCGGCAAAGAGATGGAAATCACCTATCTACGTGATGGTAAATCCAATACTGTCAAAGTGAAATTGCAAGCAGATAGTGAATCTTTAGCCAGTGGCAACAGTGTCATTTCTAATTTAGATGGTGCTGACTTAAAGAACTACCACGAGAAAGATCAAAAAGGGGTGGTGATTGCTGAAGTAAAACCTAACTCAAAAGCAGATCAATTAGGATTGAAGAAAGGGGATATTATTATCGGCATCAACCGTCATCAGATTAATAATATTGGAGAATTACGCAAAATTTTAGACGGCAAACCGGCTGCTATTGCGCTCAATATTATTCGTGGCAACAATAATTTCTACCTCTTTATTCGCTAAATTCTCCTTAATCCAAGCTCACCATTACGGTGAGCTTTTTTATTAAGAAATGTCAATTTATGGTTTTAAATCAATCTGATAGAGTGCAAAACCATTTTCATCCTGACCAACATTTTTCATCGGATACTGCGCTTGTTTTTGAATAAACTCTGCTGCTTTTTCTGACGGAGAGGTTTCAAATACAATTTCCGCTTTATTATTCGGAATAGCTTTTAAGCGCCAATTATTGTCCGCAGTTGATTTAACTTCTCCCTGTTCCTTGCTGACACGACGAATATAATCCGCCAAAATTGAACGGTTTTCATCCGGCGAAGCAAATGCTGTTTGGCTGCCGTCAGTACCCGGGAATTTATTACCAAATGCACGATAATTATTGGTTGCTAACAAGAATTGCTGTTGCGGATCAATCGATTTGCCGTTAAAAGTCAAATCGGTAATACGGTGTGCTTGTGGATTAATCAATTTACAATCACCGTCATAACGCGCCGGTTGGGTTACATCAATCTGATAATTAACGCCGTCAATCACATCAAAATTATAGGTGCGGAAACCATCCCAATTTAATAGTGGCTGTTTTTCCGCTTTATTCGGATCAATTTGATTAAACTGACCGGCAGAACATTCCAACCATTCGCGTACCTGTTCACCATTCACTTTTACCGCAACCAAAGTATTCGGATACAAATAAAGATCTGCCGCATTACGGAAACTTAATTGTCCGGCTTCCACTTCAGTAAAGTTTGTCGGATCGTTTTTACGCCCACCCACTTTAAACGGTGCTGCCGCAGATAAAACCGGTAATTTCGCTAAATCAGGATCACCTTGCACGAAACGTTTGACATAATCCTGTTGCGCCTGATTAACAATTTGAATTGTCGGATCATCCTGTACCAACGCGAGATAACTGTACATTTTACCATCCGCCTTACCAATCGGTTGGTTCACATAATCACGCGTATTTTTATGATCTTTTGCCAACGCTTTGACAATCGGTTGATACTCTTCCGCCAACGCTTTCTTATTTTTTCCATCATAAATCGGTCTTGCTTCCGCTTTTGCTTGTTGCACGACCCATTTACCACTATTGTTACTTAACGTTAAATCAATCACACCGACGTGGCTGCCCCAACGTCCCGGCATTACTGCCGGAATACCGTTAATAGTTCCGGTAACAATATCCGCCCCCGGAATGCCGGCAAACTCTTTACTTGGGAAAACGGCGTGAGAATGCCCGAAAGCAATCGCATCAATACCTTTCACTTGTGATAAATAATAAACAGAGTTTTCCGCCAATGCTTGATAAGGCTCACTGGAAACACCGGAATGCGCCACTGCGACAATCACATCCGCACCTTTCGCTTTCATTTCCGGCACAAGTACTTTTGCTGTTTCGGTAATATCTTTGGTGATCACTTTGCCATCAAGATTCTTTTTATCCCACGTCATAATTTGCGGCGGTACAAAGCCAATATAACCGATTTTAATTTTGTGTTGCTTACCGTCTGAATCGGTGAATTGGTAATCCTTAATCACATACTGTTTAAAATAAGGTTTACCGGTTTTTGCATCAAAAACATTAGCATTAACATAAGGATATTTAGCACCTGCCAACGCTTTTTTCAAAAAATCCAATCCATAATTAAATTCGTGATTCCCAATATTGCCGACATCATATTTCAATAAATTCATTGCTTTAAAAGCCGGATGAATATCACCTTTTTTTAACCCTTTTGCCGCAGCATAATCGCCCATCGGGCTGCCTTGAATCAAATCACCATTATCCACCAACACACTGTTCTTGACCTGTTGGCGAGCTTTCATCACTAAATCGGCAGCTCTCACCAATCCCAATGCACTGGAAGGCGCATCTTTATAATAATCATAGTCCATCATATTGGCGTGCAAATCTGTAGTTTCAATCACACGTAAATTTACTTCCGCAGCTGTTGCATAAGCACTCATCAATGCGCCGCCAAACATTGCCCAAAAAACGGGTTTTAATGAAAATCGCATCCTTTTCCTCTCTAAAAAACAAATTAAAAAGCGTGTTGATTTTATGCCAAAGGCAACGCAGAATAAACAAATTTCAATAATTAAAATGACTTAGCACAAGGAAACCCTATGACAAAATATAAATTACTGGCAACGGATATGGATGGCACACTGCTTGATAAGCAAAAGAAAATCAGTGAACGCAACCAACAGGCTATTCACGCTGCAAAACAAGCAGGTGTAAAAATTGTGTTGGCTTCCGGTCGTCCTTTAGAAGGCTTACAACCTTATCTGCAACAACTTGGCTTATTAGATGAAGAAGATTATGTGCTCTGTTTCAATGGTGCTTTAGTGCAACGCAGCGATGGCAAAATTATTACCCGTCAGGAAATGAGCGGAAAAGATTGTAAAATGCTCACCGATTACGCACAAAAATTCGGTGTTTTCTGTCACACCTTTTCTGAATCACGCGGTCTTATCGCACCTCAAGAAAATCAATACAGCCGACACGATGCGGAAATTAATCATATTCCTTTACATATTATTGATTTTTCACAAATTCCTGATGAAGAACCGGTCATTAAAACAATGTGGGTAGATACACCGGAAAAATTAGACGCCGCATTAGCCAAACTGCCTGAAAATATTGCCAAACAATATACCATTGTTCGCAGTACACCATTTTTCTTGGAGTTTCTACCTTTAGCCGCCAATAAAGGAAGTGGCGTTGAAAAATTAGCGCAACATCTTGGATTTACTGCCGATGAAATTATTTGTATCGGTGATGCCGGCAACGATCTTCATATGCTCGAATATGCAGGTTTAGGCGTAGCAATGGGCAACGCAACCGATGAAATAAAAGCGATTGCCGATTATGTTACTGCCGATAACCTCCATTCCGGCGTTGCTGAAGTTATTGAAAAATTTATTTTAAATCAAGAAGGTAAATAAAATGAAACCAATTTGTGCCGTATTAAGCGGTGCCGGAATCAGTGCGGAAAGTGGGTTACCCACTTTCCGAGCTGAAGACGGTTTATGGGCTGGTCACCGCGTGGAAGAGGTTTGTACTCCCGAAGCGCTGGAACGAAACCCGCAAAAAGTACTCGACTTTTACAACGAACGCCGCCGCAATGCAGCGGCAGCACAACCCAATGCTGCACATCTCGCCTTGGTGGAATTAGAACAGAAATATGATGTCAGAATTATTACGCAAAACGTTGACGATCTGCACGAACGCGCCGGCAGCAAAAATGTGCTTCATTTACACGGTGAATTAAATAAAGCACAAAGTAGTTTTGATCCGGACTACATTGTTCCGTGCCATAAGGATCAATTGATTACCGACAAAGATCCTAACGGTCACTTAATGCGCCCATTCATCGTCTTTTTTGGCGAAAGTGTCCCAATGTTGGAACCGGCAATAGATATCGTCGCCAATGCAGATATTCTGTTGGTGATCGGCACTTCATTGCAAGTTTACCCTGCCAATGGCTTAGTGCACGAAGCGAAACGAAGTGCAAAGATCTATCTTATCGACCCAAATCCAAACACCGGCTTCATCCAACGACAAGTCAACGTCATCGCCAAAAAAGCCACTGAAGGTGTGGTACAAGTTGTGCGGGAATTGTTAAGTTGTTAATGGCTAAATTATGATTCATTTTCTATAAATAAATCTGCAGACCGTCTACAGCACTGAATGAGCGAGTCCAATAACAAATCCGGTTGGACTTGCTCGTTCCAGATCATCCCCACAGCACCATCCACCACTCCAACATCAATATTTAATTTAGTCAAAATTCCCATTCTTTGAAAATGTTCAACAACACTCTTAGATGCAACTGATAACATATCACTATGTTCTAATATCCATAAATTTGCCATTTGTGAAGTTGATTTAATACGATAAATAGGCGGCGGCTTCCCGATAGACGTAACCGCATTATCCAACCTACTTCGAATAGGAACTCCCTTAGGCCAAACAATCCATTCATATTTATCTAAATCATTCCAGCTAACTTCCTCTTTTTGAGTTAATGGATGGTAACGTCTGGCAACAATACAAATCGGATCTCGATATAGTAATTCACTTTGCATCCGTTCTTGAGGAGTATAATTATCTAAACGACCGATCACCAGATCCAACTCTCCCTCCTTTAAAAGTTTAATCAAACTATCCATCGTATCTTCTTTTATCTCAATAAATACATTCTTATGTACTGATAAAAAATTTAAGATTGCATTCGGAACAAAGTGAGGAGCTGCTGCCGGAGACATTCCTATAATCAATGTCCTTTGTTGCCCCTTAGAAACATCATCTAAATCCTGTTGAGTTCTAGCAGCTTCAATTAGAATACGTTTAGCATGTGCAATCAAAACTTTTCCCGCCGGTGTTGGAGTAAGGCCCTTTGCATGGCGAATAAAGAGTTCTATTCCAGTATCATCTTCCAATTCTTTTAACCATCTAGATAACGCTGGTTGAGTCATATTAGCTTTCCGAGCAGTCTCACTCAAATTCTCAGTTTCAGCTAACAAAATCAACAAATTTAACTGCTTTAACTTTAATCGTTTTATCCATTTCATTATAAATCACCATTATCCATACCATTTTTGATATGGAAATATCATTTTTAATCATTATACAAATATAACTTTTTTAGTAAATAATGGATTCATTCAAAACAAGAGAGGAAATAAAATGAAACTTTATAGTTTTTTCAATAGTTCTACGTCATACAGGGTTCGTATTGCACTTGCACTTAAAGGACTACAATATGAATATCAGGGTGTTAACATTCGTATTGGTGAACAAAGTACAACTGAGTACAAAAAATTAAATCCGTCAAAGGGGGTTCCTCTATTTGTCGATGATGACGGATTCCACCTAAATCAGTCGTTAGCAATTATTGAATATTTAGATACAAAATACCCTAATCCAGCTTTATTACCTAATGATGAGAAGTTAAAAGCTCAAATTCGTGCATTTTCCTATGGAATAAGTTGTGACATTCATCCTATTAACAACTTAAGAATATTAAAGTATCTAACCAATCAACTTCATATTTCCGACGAACAAAAGACTGCTTGGTATAAACATTGGGTAGCTGAAGGATTGACTGCTGCAGAAAGTACCCTAAATACAAGAAATAAAACACCTTATTGCTTTGGAGATACTCCCAGCTTAGCTGATATTTGCCTTATTCCACAAATCGCAAATGCGGAACGTTTTGGTTGTGATCTTTCCCCATATCCAAGACTTATGGAAATCTATCATCTATGTATTAAGCACCCCGCATTTACCCAAGCACAACCAAATCAACAACCTGATTTTATTAAATAATTTGGGGCTGAAGTAGATTAGCGTTAAATCTGACACCATTTCCGCAGGATTTTGAGCTGTTGAGATGGTGTCCCATAGTTGAAACGAAACTCACATTCTTTCAAAAAAAGAGGGAAAGATTTTCGATCAATTCCATTATACTTTCTTAGCACACGCTTTGCTTGATTCCAAAAATTCTCTATCCCATTAATGTGATTTCGCCGCTCAGCAAAATGAGTACTGTGGTTAATTCTATAGTGCGTAAACTCACTAACATCTAGCACATCATAGCTATGA
>NZ_KB903741.1 GCF_000379785.1 Gallibacterium anatis DSM 16844 = F 149
TTTTTCGATATGCCTATTAGATCAAACCTCTAGAGGTATGTCTAGAGGTTTGTCAGCAGTCTGAGACCACCTTCGGGTGGTCTTTTTATTCGGTTGTTAAACAATGAAATTTCGTAAAATAAAAATCGTATTAGAACACTTTTTTAAACGGTTTGACGATCACATCACCGTAAACACCGGCTTCGACATAAGGATCTTGCGCTGCCCAATTTTTTGCTTCCTCTAACGAAGAAAATTCAGCAATAACAGTTGAACCGGTGAAACCTGCTTCTCCCGGATTTTCATCATCAATCGCCGGGTTCGGGCCAGCAGTTAATAAACGCCCCTGTTGTTGCAATGCCGATAAACGTGCGAGATGTTTTTCACGCACTGCCAAACGTTGTTGCAAAGTGCCGGGTAAATCTTGGGCAAAAATCACATAGTACATAATTACTCCTTATCTTGATGTTGTTTAATCATTTGCAATGCTTGTTCCAATTCAGCGTTATTCTCTTTCGGAATCGGATAAGGTTTGCCGTTTTCATCTATCGCAACATAGGTAAATACCGCTTCGGTCACTAAATCACGTTCAGAAACAAAATCCCGAAAGGCGTGTTTTACCCACACTTCCACTTCTATTTGCAATGAGGTATTGCCGACACGAGTACAACGTCCGTAACAACAGACAATATCACCGACCGATACCGGCTTATGAAAAGTGATGTTATTAACGTGCACAGTCACCACACGCCGATGCGCAATTTCATTGGCTAAAATCGCACCGCCGATATCCATTTGCGACATAATCCAGCCACCGAAAATATCGCCGTTGGCATTAGTGTCGGACGGCATTGCTAATGTTCTCAACAACAAAGTACCGCTTGGTACACGCTCTGTCGTACTCATTTTTCATCCTTATTTTTTTGTTGTGAAAGGTGCGGATAAATATAAACACCGGTTAATAATGACGCTGCCAAAGTCAAACCGAAAAAGCCGAAAGATTTAAAATCCACCCAAATATCATCCGATAAAAACAGACTGACATAAATATTAATCAGCATACAGACGATAAAGAAAATTCCCCAGCCTAAATTGAGGTTTGCCCACACTTTCTGTGGCAGCTCGATCTCCTTGCCCAGCATACTTTTTATCAATAATGTCTTAAAACCGAATTGGCTGATTAATAAAATCAGGGCAAACAAGGCATAAACAATGGTCACTTTCCATTTCAAAAATTCGAGATCATTAAAATAGGCGGTCAAACTACCGAAAAAGATAATAGCAACTGCCATAATCCATTGTGATTTTTCGATTTTGCCATATTTGAGTTTCAAAATTGCAAATTGAATAATGGTAGCGACAATTAACGTGATTGCCGCTTCACGCACACCAAAAAGTTTGTAAACGGCAAAAAAGAGAATAAGTGGAATAAATTCTAATAGTTGTTTCATAGTGATACTTTTTTCATAAACACACGATAAAAACGATAGGCAAAAATCAGTGAAAACAGATTAATAAAGGCAGTGAGAATGGTTGAAACCACCACCAAATTTGCGCCTAACAGTAAAATTAATTGGTTGCTGACCAACATCGGCAACACATAAACAAAAAAGAGATAACCAAGAATCGCCTTCCATTGACGACGTTGATTAATTAGCTGATACAGTTTCCCCAAGCTCTGCTTGTTCGGTTCCAGTAAATACGCAAACGGCAACAACGCTACTCTAGTTAATAAATAACCGCTGATCGCAAATGAGGCAACGGCACTGATCATCAAGGTGGCAACATCACTGGAAATAGTTAAAGCACTCAATCCCATAAACATTGGGAAAAAAGCCAACAATAAAATAATGTTATAGCCGGCAAAACCGAATACTTTTTTTAACGATTCCACCAAATAAAGCAACATATCACCGATGCGATTCGTTAAAATCTGATCAACCGTCAAAATAAACCAGACCGTAAACAGCAATGTTAAAAACAGATTGATGAAGGCGGCAAAAACAAGTGGTGACGGAATTAATGTCGGCGTGGATAATAATTTTTCTAAACCGCCGTATGAATTCACAATAAGTTGAAAGACCAACGAATTTAAAGCAAATAAAACGGTAAAAGTGATCACAATCGGATAACGGTTGCGTACAAAATAACCGCTTTCTTGGAAAATACGAAAAAAGTTGATAGGCATTGTTTCCTCTGTCTACTACATAACTCAAAACAGCAAGAGTATAGCAACTTCAAGTAAGAAATTCAGCATAAGTATGCTAAACTTCGTGCCTTTAATGGTTTAATCTGTGATAGCTGACTTATGATTAAAAAATATTGGCAATTTTTTTGTACCGTTTTCCTTATTAGCCTATTTTCCAGTGCTTATGCCGGTCTTTTTGATAAAAAAACGGAGTTTCTTACTGCCGAGCAGGCTTTTCCGTTTTCAGTGCAGGCACAACCGCAACAAATCATCCTACATTGGGAGATTCAACCAAATTATTATCTCTATAAACATACTATTCAGGTTACAGGCGAAAATGTTGCATTTACACAACAAATTGAGCCAACGATAGAAAAAAGCCATCAAGATCCCTATTTCGGCAATACACAAATCTATGAACAAGGTTTAGAAATTAAGCTTTTGCCGAAACAGCAAGTTTTTCAAGCTGAAGGCAGTTTAGAAGTAAGCTATCAGGGCTGTACAGACGGTTTATGCTATCCGCCACAAACACGACAAATACAGCTTGCCGAACTGTTAAACAACACTCCATCAAATACAGAAAATACAAATATAACAACTGATCCGGAAACATCCCTTACTCAACAGCTATTTCAAAGCAAATATGCTGCATTTTGGTTTTTTATGCTTGGGATCGGTTTAGCCTTTACCCCTTGTGTATTGCCGATGCTACCTTTGTTGTCGGCATTAGTGATTGGGCAAAAACAGCGTGCCAACACTGCTAAAGCATTGTTGCTCAGTGTTGTCTACGTGCAAGGAATGGCGTTCACTTATGCGTTATTAGGGTTAGCGGTTGCCGCTGTCGGGCTTTCTTTACAGGCGTGGTTACAAAGCCCTTATGTATTAAGCTTCTTCGCCCTCTTATTTGTTCTACTTGCCTGTTCAATGTTCGGTTTATTTCATTTGCAAATTCCGTCCAGCTGGCAAACCAAATTGAATACATTAAGCCAAAAACAGTCCGCCGGGGTTTATGGCGGCGTGTTTGTAATGGGCGCAATCGCCGGTCTAATCGCTTCCCCTTGCACCTCCGCACCGCTTTCGGCAGCACTGCTTTATGTAACACAATCCGGTGATCTGCTGACCGGTGCATTAACGCTCTATTTATTAGCCTTAGGGATGGGCGTGCCATTAATTGCGATTACCGTCTTCGGCAATAAAATTCTACCGAAAGCCGGCGCGTGGTTGGAGAATGTCAAAGTGGCTTTCGGTTTTGTACTGCTTGCCTTGCCAATTATTCTGCTCTCTCGCATTTTACCGCCTTATTGGGAGCAGATTTTATGGTCATTATTGGGTATCGCCTTTTTTATTTGGTTTATTACTATCGTTGGCAAAGCGCATCGTTTTTGGCTGTTAGTTGCCCTTATCGGCATTGTTTTATCCGCCGCACCGCTCTATTTCAGTTGGCAACAATATTGGCAAAATGATAACGGCAACAACGAAAATGACACCTTTATCACCGTCACTTCGCTGGATCAATTACAACAGCAGCTGCGACAAAATCCGCACCAAATAGCGATGGTTGATCTTTATGCCGATTGGTGCGTTGCCTGTAAAGAGTTTGAACATAAAACATTTAATCAACCACAAGTACAGCAAAAATTGGCACAAATTTTACTGATTCGGGTCGATATGACCAAAAATAGTGTGGAAAATCAGATAGTAAGCAAAAAATATAATGTCCTCGGTTTGCCGACTATTCTGTTTTTTGATCAACAAGGCAACGAAATTGAAGATAGTCGCATTACCGGCTTTTTAGAAGCTCAACCGTTTTTAGACTGGTTGCAAAAAATTCAGCAAAAACAGTAACTTTTTTAAGTTTCAAGTAATGATGAAAAAAGAGTAAAAAAATGCGAGGCTTTAACCTCGCATTTTTCAGTTATCAACTAAATTAGTAGATAATCTGTTCATTTTTCACCAAAGCATCCAATGAGGTGCTGACATTATCCAAGGTAATAGCCTCTGTGTATTGGTAACTATCACCAGTAATAACTGCCGGTGTATCTTTATCCCCATCGGTATCGATTTCGTGATGTGCACCATCCAAGTCGATAGAAATAGTGGTATTGCCATCTTTTTCATCCACTTTGATAAACTCTTGCAAGTAATCAAGATATTTCTTAGGATCGCTTTCACTCAATAGATCAGCTCGTGCTTTATCAAAGGTTGAGTTTTCGCTTTGTAATACTGCAGAAAGGTCAAGCACATCCGCATCAGGATTAAAGGTGAGACTACCTACAGCAAAGCCTTGCCAATCATCCACGCCTGTACCTAAATCCTCCGCTTGCAATATCACGGTATCACGAACACCGGCTACAGAGTGATACGTATCGCTACCGCTACCACCGACAAAGACAGTACCAAAACTTGTGTTACCATAAAGCTGATCATCTCCGGCATCACCGAATAGATAATCCATACCACCTGTAGAGTAAAGTGTATCATTACCGTCATCACCATAGAGGTTGTCGTTACCTAAACCACCTGTAATTATGTCGTTTCCAGTACCGCCATATACCACATTGCCTAAATGGTTGGTTGTGATATCATCATCGCCCGCAAAACCATAAATGGTTTCGCTTGCTTCACTACCACGTTGATCCAAGGTATTGCCTTCTGCATTACCTTCTACTAAATGCACATCCCCATTTAAAGCGTGATTTTTACCTAATAGGTCTAAATCAAGCAAGCTGAGCAATGGTTTTTCAGTTTGAGCCCCTTGGTAATCGGTAGCAGTAATGCGCATACCATTGAGTAAATCAAGGCTTAATACGTCGCCTGTAAGGATATCCAATGCGCCCTCTGAATTGGCGTGACCAAAACGTACAGAAGCCAAGAATTGGTTGATTTTTACATTATCAATCACACCGCCATCCTGCGCTGTAATATGTAAGGTAACGCTTGGTGCAATTAAACCTAAAACCCCCTCTTTTTTCTCAAGACTTACATCCAAGCCTAATTCTTTGGCTAATTTTTCAGACCAACCAAAAGTAGATGGAGTCACATTCACGCCTAATACTTGCAAATAACGAATATCCACACTGGCTAAATTATTGTCCGGATCAAAGACATAAATATCCTGTTTATTTAACTTCAAGATTTGCAACGCATCTAAGCCGATAATACCCAACAAATCATTTTCACGGACAAAGACCAATGGCGCTTGGTTATCCGGATTAAAGGTCACCTTGCTATAATCCACATTGCTGGTGTCGGCTGTAATCACACTACCATCGTAATCACCATCCTTATCAGTAGCACCAATAGTAATCGTGTGAGAAGTACTTTCTCCTGTATTTAATGCCTCACCTTGGATATGGTTGACCATTAATGAACCCTGAGAAAGCAAGGTCTCAATAATATCAAGATCATTATCACCGAGCGAAGTTAAATCTACTCCTTGCAACTGGATTACTTGGTCTACCTGATCTGCTTTAAAGCCACCAATGAATTGACCCTCAGTACTGATATAAAGAGTTGTTTGCTCGTTAGCTTCGTCGTATGCAAAATGTAGATAATTTAATAAATTACCGACTGTCATACCGACTTGGCCACCACCTTTTAACAAACCGCGTAAGTCTAAGACATCACCACCCAAGGCAACGCCGTTTGCATCAAAATCAGTGACGATATCTGTCGCAATTCCTTTGCTCATCACTTGGTCATCTTTTTCCCAACGGAAAACATCCGCTCCTTTACCACCTGTCAAGGTATCATTGCCCTGGCCACCAATCAAGAAGTCAGTTTCACTGCCTCCGACCAAGGTATCGCTACCTTTACCACCATACAAACGATCGCTACCACTACCGCCTACTAAGGTATCATCACCATCTAAGCCATAGAGGCGAAGATCATCTGTGGCGTTGCGGTGATCCAAGGCAGATGACTTACCAGCATCATCCACAAACGTATTAGAGGTAGTTTCCCCTGACAAGACATCATTTAATAGGCCTACATTGGCAAGATGGACACCATCCGAAGATTTAGCCAAAGAAGCACCAGACTGATCAAAAATTTCAAGGCTTGTCGTTGGTAATAAGCCAACTGTCAGAATTTTAGACAATCCACCTTCGGTACCCACGGTAGCCAATAATTGATTGATATGATCGGTATCCAATTCACTACCATCTTTTGCAGTAATGGTTAAGGTCGTAGGGGATAAGCCTAATACCATCGGTTTAACGTCAACCTTCAATCCAAACTCTTCTGCCAAGCGTTGGTTATAGGTCCATTGTTTTAAATCACCCAATAAAGTGCCCAATAAACCACCAACATCAACCGACCACATCGATAATTTCACCGAATAAATGCCATCTCCTTGAACAGAGAATGCTTGTTGGTTTTCAAACTTTGCTAAACCGGCCACATTTAAGTTCACGGTATTTAATAAACTACTATCTGATCCACCTACTGTTGCCTCTGGTTTAACAGAAACATCGGCACTCACATCTGTACTTGGAATACGGTATTGGTACTCACCAGTTTTAAGATTGAGCTGCAAGGTTTCACCGGCTTTTGTGCTTAAGAATAAGATTGGATTTTCGCCTTGTTCTACGCGGTAAGAAAGAATTTCGCCTTCGCTAACAGTGGCTTGGTAACTATCCAAATCCACTTCCACTTTTGTTTTACCCAATTGGACAGAGAAGGTTTGTAAACCGTCTTGACTTACCTCTTTTAGAGCCTCTCCGGCAATGGTATTATGGCTTGCTGTCAATTGCTCAGAGAAATCCTCAGCCAATACAGGTTTATCGTCTGCAATATGCAAAGTCAACCATTGTTCAGAGACTTGACCGTCTACAATAATATGATAAACAGGCACATCCAAATTAAGCGCCTCGTCCAATGCGCCACCTGGGGTACCATGTTGAACCGCTTGGTGTTGTACCACCTCGTAGGTGCCTTGATTATCGACGTGAATACGAATGACTTCTTTACCATTTGCCATCCCGATTAAGGTATCAGTACCCGCGCCTTGCCATTGAACTAAATCACCGTTTGAAGTTGTCAAAAGCGCTTGCGGTTGTTCTAGGTAATAAACCCCTTCACCATTGAGATTTAAAGCTTTAGATTGTGTTTGATCTAAACCATTATCACTCAATTCAACAAGATTATTGGCTTGGTAATAATCCACAGTAATATCTTGGGTTGTGCTGTTGCCGGCTTTATCCGTGCTGGTGACGGTAACTGTTAATTCCCTGCCTTCTTTAGGAACTTGTACACTCACGGTGTCTGTATCCACAGTTACCGCCCAAGAACCATCCGAATTGACGGTAGTTTCTACCGCTTGCCCTTCACCAACTTTTACCATAATTGTTGCGCCCGCTTCACCGGTACCTGTAACGGTTAAACCTTGTTGTGCCTCATTATCAGAAAGACGATTGTCCCCTGTAATAGGATCGACAGTCAATTGAGGGGCTTGCGTATCCACAGTCAAGGTTTGCGAGCTTGTCGCGGTATTGCCTGCTTTATCCGTAATCGTAATCTCAACTTGGTGATCACCATCAGCAAGCGTTGCGTTGCTCTTAATCGACCAAGCGCCTTCCGCACTGCTTGTCGTTGAGCCCACTACCTTGCCATCCACTTTAATCGTGATTTGTGCATTAGGCTCAGCAGTCGCCCCTTGTGGATTATGCCAAGTCGGTTGAACCGTATTTACAAGCACTTTATCCTCAGCTTCATCTTTGTCGCCATCTACTTCAGCACCCGGCGCAACAATAGAGCGGTCAATCATAAATTCACGGGAAGTGAGAAGATTGCTGTATGTATAACCTCCTACGCTTGTACCACTGCGGTCATCATACACATCTAAACGATAATGACCATCGGCTAATTGTGCTAATTGCTCAGGTGACAAAGCAAGTGTCCAGTTCTTATCTTTTGTAGAATGAAACTTTATATTGTCAACAGGTTTACTCTTATCCACATTATAAAGCTCAAAATAGACTGAATCGTTCCATTTTGCCTCGCTGGCATAGCCGTTAATTTCTACATTAAACCGGGCTTCTTCAACATTAATCATATCATCACCGGCAATCACATCGATTTGGTTGATGACTTGTCCTTCATGAGGTCCGTTGATAGACGCTGATTTAGAGGTTGATGCTGTATTACCCGCAATATCTAAAGCATTCACCTGGATAGACAATCCGTTGAGGATGGTGGCAGCTTGGTCTGCAGGAGTATGGATAGACCATTTACCTGTCGCATCGGTCATCGCGGTTAGACCACTTTCATTACCACCTAGCACCAGCTCGACTTTACTGCCTGCTTCAGAAATACCGGTAAGCAATAAATCTTTATATGTACCCGCGGTTAAATTCCATACTGGGTCGGAATGACCTGATAAGACAAATCCTTTGATTTGTACATCAGGAGACACTGTATCAATCGTGACATCATGACCAAATACCTTTTCACCGCTATTGTCTGCAGCATCAGTCTGTTTCACGATAATATCGCCTACTTTATACTCACCATCATTGAGATTAAAGCTGGTACCAGAGCCATTTTTCCAGGTTTTGCCCCCATCGGTACTGTATTGCCAAGACGCACCCTCTTCGAGGTTGTTGACCAACATTTGAGAACCATTGGTAATCCCGTCATAGTCATAAAAGCCTGCATCTTTGACAAGAGCGATTTCAGGCGCAACAGGTGCAAGCGTATCACCTGTAAAAGTAGTCGCTTCTGTACCTTTACCCACGCGTGTACTTTCAACCGATTGATAACTACCGTCTTTAACTGCAACACTAGCATTTAAAGTATTGTTATCTTCTGCAGTGAAAGTCACGTGATAAATGAATGGATTTTCGCTGTCTTGATGGAAATTAGACAAGGTACCACCACTCACCTCAATATCAGAAATATCAAACCCTGTCACCGCTTCACTAAAGGTAAAGGTGATGTCGGTGCTGTTGGTGTCGGCAGTTAATGCTGTAGTATCCGCTTTGACAGTAACGGTTGGACGCGCTTCCAATGTTGCATTTGCAGAAGTTGCATTGCCCGCTTTATCACTGATATTGTCTAAAGTTAAGCTAATATCATCAGCTGCGTTTGGATCGACGAGCAATTGACCGTCTTTGATGGTCACCTGATCACCTAACGCTTTCTTCACAACTTCAAAATCAGTGATAGTATTGCTTTCTTTATCATAGACTTTATTGCCATTGAGATATAAATCTTCATCAGCACTTAATGAAACGGTGCCGTTGGATTTATCAACAGCCAATTCTACTGTAGGAGTTTGTGTATCTAAATTAAAGCTGGCGTCTGTTGAGGTGGTGTTGCCGGCTTTATCACTGGCTTCTACAGTCACCTTGACTTCACCATCGGCAATATCGTGGGCTTTATCAGCTGGGATGTCGATAGACCAAGTACCATCAGTTGCCTGTGTTGTGCTTGTTTCACCATTAGGCAATTTCACCGTAATTGTACTACCCGGATCGGCTGTACCACTGATGGTAATTGCTTCATCTTTTGCCACATCCTCTATCGGATTAACATCTAGCTTACTAGGCGCTTCTGTATCTACTGTGAAGCTAAAGCTTTCATCTAGTTGGTCTTTTTGACCCTCTGCATTGTAAGCAATAATATTAAGCGGGTTTTCACCCTCACGCACTAAGACAGGCACTTCAACAAAACCATTTTTAATATCAGCGTCTGTCAAAGCAAAACCATTAGCACCATTCACCACAACCATATCACCCGCTTTGGCACCCTCTTTGAGGTGAATTTTTACCGTAGCAAAATGTGCATCATCACCAAGCTCTTTGCTAGAAAGGATTTTATCGCCATTTTGATCTTGAACTAATTCTACACGATTGAGGATGTTGTTTGTTTCACCTTCACCAGTTTTTTCCCAGCCACTATCACCATAGGTGTAAATATCACCGGTAGAAATATCAACATAAACATCACCAGAATGACCTTCACCTGTTGGCTCACCACGACCGACAGTAGTAGATTTACCGTCCGCTCCGTTTTGACCGTCGGTACCGTTTTGACCAGGTGCACCTTGGTCACCTTTTTCACCTTTGATAAAGTTCAAAAAGTCCTCTTCTGTACCAGTGTGACCAGCATCCAACCAAATTTGATATGCTGATTTACC
>NZ_KB903742.1 GCF_000379785.1 Gallibacterium anatis DSM 16844 = F 149
AATGCCAAGCAAATCTGCTGCTGATCGTGCTGTTACTTCTAATACAAAAAATTCAAGCAGTTTTCTTTGTATAGATTTCTTTAGTTTACAATTGGTTATCTTCATTTTTGTAGCTTAGCATAAGTGCTAATCTACTTCAGCCCCATCATTTTTTATCGCAGTTATGCCGCTTTGCGATTTTTTAGCTGATGGATTGTACTCGCCACAACACCTTGGATGTTAAGTTGCGTTAATTGCTTAATGGTTAAATTGCTATGATTTGAGTCCAAAGAAAAGAATACATATTGTCGATCTTTCATTGCAAAATATTCATATAATTGCAAGCCGTCATCTTGCTCAATTACCACTAAATCCCCTTCATTAATCTGTTCTCTTTGTTCAATGATCAGGATATCACCTACCTCAATACCCCACGCCAACAAATTTTCATTAGTCACACGAAGAAAAAAGGTTTGTTGCGGTTTACGGATGCAATAACGATTCAAATCCATTTTATAGTGAATATCGCTCTGTTTATTGAAATAAGGTAATTGCGGCTTATCATCATATAACGGCAAAGGAAGATAAGAATATTTTTGTTCTACACTGGCAGCTGTTTTGGTTTGCGGTTGCATAATGACCTCCACGATCACAAATACTGTTTATTTATACAGTATAATTTACTGTATATTAATACAGTATTCAACTATTTTTTGCACATTTATTTGCTAACCGCATAAAGTTGAATAAACTAAACAGACTTATCAATAAGTTAGAGTGATATCAATATGCAAATTAAACTTCAACAAGCAAAAATAAAAATAACATCGGAACTCTGGTTACATATCGATCATTTTGCCATCGAAGAGAAAACATTTAATGTCATTGTCGGTCATAACGGCAGCGGTAAAAGCACATTAAGCAAATTTATCAGTCAACACCAACCCCCTTATGAAGGACATTACCAAAATACATTTGAAAAAATCAGTTTAGTTTCCTTAGCTCAGCAGCAAGTATTATTGGAGCAGATTTTTCGAGATTTAAATAATGACAGTGTCAGCCCGGATGATCACGGTAAAACCGCGAAACAGATCATTTGTACGGACAAACAGTATAGTGATCAACAAATTGCAGAAACAGCGGCTTTAATTGGTATTCAACCTTTATTGGATCGTGCTTTTAAATTGCTTTCTACCGGAGAAGCAAGAAAAGTGCTATTGGCAAAAGCCTTAATTGAGCAACCGGATTTATTGATTTTAGATGAACCGTTTGAAGGCTTGGATGCTAACTCGCAACAACAGTGGCTACAGTTACTACAACAATTAAAACAAAATATTACTATTGTTTTAGTCATTAATCGTTTAACCGATGTACCGGTTTGGGCAGATACCATTTCGTTGTTGCATCAATGCCGATTATTGATACAGGATCAAGCCGATCAAATTTTAGAGAGCGATGCTTTCCAACAACTCTGCTATGCAGAAACTTCTCTACACGTTCCTGTGCCTCTTCCAGCTTTTCCTACTGTGACATTGTCACAAGATTTACAAACTATTTTTGACTTAGAGGATGTTACCGTTAAATATGGCGATAAAATTATTCTGAATAAACTGAACTGGCAAGTAAAACCGAAACAACATTGGTGGATAAAAGGTCCAAATGGTTGTGGCAAATCAACTTTATTGTCGATGATTAATGGTGATCATCCGCAAGCCTTTAACAACAAAGTCAAATTATTCGGTAAACAACGTGGCAGTGGCGAAACTGTTTGGCAAATTAAACAAAATATCGGTTTTCTCAGTAATCATTTTCATCTTGATTACCGAGTTAACTGCTCTGCATTGAATGTAATTATTTCTGGGTATTTTGACTCTATCGGTGTTTATCAACAGGTTGATGAAAATACCCGTTTGAACGCTTTACAGTGGTTGCAACGCATCAATATGGAAAAATTCGCCAACGCACCGTTTCGCTCTCTTTCTTGGGGGCAACAACGACTATTATTAATAGCGAGAGCTTTAGTTAAACATCCTCCGATTTTAATCCTAGATGAACCACTAATTGGCTTGGATGCATTAAATCGTCATTTGGTTTTAACGTTTATCGATC
Organism: Gallibacterium anatis DSM 16844 = F 149; assembly: GCF_000379785.1. Classification (GTDB taxonomy): domain Bacteria; phylum Pseudomonadota; class Gammaproteobacteria; order Enterobacterales; family Pasteurellaceae; genus Gallibacterium; species Gallibacterium anatis. The sequence continues at coordinate 2,089 of NZ_KB903742.1, forward strand.
AACTGATTGTAAACAGCGATACGCAACTCTTTTTCGTTTCTCACCATTTAGAGGATCAGCCTGATTGTATTAGCCATATTTTTGAATTTTTACCAACAGAAAACGGTTACCAATACCATAGTTATGCCCTCGATTAAATTCGGCTTTACCCTATGGTTGCAGTGCTTTTTGTGCTATAATCCAAAACTGTTTTTTTGACAAAATTCAAATATAGGAAATGTCTAAATGAGCGATTTAGCAAAAGATATTATTCCCGTTAATATCGAAGAAGAAATGAAATCGTCTTACTTGGATTATGCGATGTCCGTGATTGTCGGTCGTGCATTACCTGATGTAAGAGATGGGTTAAAACCGGTGCACCGTCGCGTACTGTTCGCAATGGCTGTCGGTGGCAATGATTATAATAAACCATATCGTAAATCCGCGCGTATTGTGGGTGATGTTATCGGTAAATACCACCCTCACGGGGATTCCGCCGTTTACGACACTTTAGTGCGTATGGCTCAACCTTTCTCTTTACGCTATCCATTAGTTGATGGACAAGGTAACTTCGGTTCTATTGATGGTGACTCCCCTGCGGCAATGCGTTATACCGAAGCACGTATGACCCAAATTGCACACGAATTATTAGCTGATTTAGATAAGGAAACTGTCGATTATCAACCAAACTATGATGGTTCGGAAATGATCCCTGAAGTATTGCCCACTAAAGTGCCTGCATTGCTTGTTAATGGTTCTAGTGGTATCGCTGTTGGTATGGCAACCAATATCCCTCCACATAATTTAGGCGAAGTGGTTGATGGTTGTTTAGCCTATATTGATAATGAGCAAATTACTATTGATGAATTAATGAGCTACATTCCAGGCCCGGATTTTCCTACTGCGGCTATCATTAATGGTAAAAGAGGCATTGAAGAGGCTTACAAAACCGGACGCGGTAAAATTTATATCCGTGCAAAAGCCGATATTGAAACTGATGACAAAGGTCGTGAAAGCATTATCGTTCACGAAATTCCTTATCAAGTAAACAAAGCACGCTTAATCGAAAAAATCGCTGAATTGGTTAAAGAGAAAAAAATTGAAGGTATCAGCGGTTTACGCGATGAATCCGATAAAGACGGTATGCGGATCGTGATTGAAGTCAAACGTGATGCGGTCGGTGAAATTGTCTTAAATAATCTTTATGCGCTCACACAATTACAGGTTACTTTCGGCATTAACATTGTCGCACTCGATCACGGACAACCTAAACTACTCAATCTTAAAGAGTTAATTGAAGCGTTCGTATTGCACCGTCGCGAAGTCGTTACTCGCCGTACTGTATATGAATTGCGCAAAGCGCGCGAACGGGCGCATATTTTAGAAGGTTTGGCAATCGCGCTTGCCAATATTGATCCGATTATTGAGTTAATTCGTAATGCCCCAACACCGGCAGCAGCAAAAGAGGGGTTATTATCTCAACCGTGGCAATTAGGCAATGTTGAAGCAATGTTGGCGGCAACCGGCGTTGATGCAGCACGTCCGGAAGATTTAGATGAAAATTTAGGTATTCGTGGCGGCGTTTATCATTTAAGTGAAGCGCAAGCACAAGCAATCTTGGATTTACGTCTACAAAAACTCACCGGTTTGGAACACGAAAAAATTCTTGATGAATATAAATCCTTGTTGGATGTGATTGCAGAGCTTCTGCACATTTTGCACAGTCCGGCTCGTTTAATGGAAGTTATTCGTGAAGAGTTGGAAAAAATCAAAGCGCAATATAATGATCCTCGTCGTACAGAAATTACAGCAAGTAGCGGTGATATTAATCTTGAAGATCTCATCAATCCTGAAGATGTTGTTGTGACATTGTCACACGAAGGTTATGTCAAATATCAACCGCTTTCCGATTATGAAGCTCAACGCCGTGGCGGTAAAGGTAAATCTGCAACGAAGATGAAAGATGAAGATTTCATTGAAAAACTCTTGGTGGCAAATACCCACGATACTATTCTCTGTTTCTCCAGCCGTGGTCGCTTATATTGGTTGAAAGTTTACCAACTGCCGCAAGCCAGCCGTGGCGCAAGAGGTCGTCCAATCGTCAATTTATTGCCACTGGAAGAAAATGAGCGTATTACCGCCATTCTCCCAGTTAAAGAATATGCTGAAGATAAATTTATCGTGATGGCAACCGCCGGTGGTTTAGTGAAGAAAACTGCCTTGACTGAATTTAGTCGTCCTCGTGCTAATGGCATTATCGCAGTCAATTTGCGTGATGATGATGAGCTGATTGGGGTTGATATTACAGAAGGCAATAATGAAATTATGCTCTTCTCCGCTCAAGGACGTGTTGTGCGTTTCGATGAAAACGCAGTACGTGCAATGGGTAGAACGGCTGCCGGTGTACGCGGTATCAAACTTGCTTTAACCAATGACATTTCCGATGAAGAAAATGATAACGAAGAAAGCGGTAATGATGAAACTGATCAATCCTTAGATTTAAGCATTGATAAAGTCGTTTCCTTAGTTATTCCAAAAACCAATGGCGCTATTCTCACTGCAACACAAAATGGTTACGGTAAACGAACCGATCTAGCGGAATATCCAACTAAATCACGTAATACCAAAGGTGTTATTTCAATCAAAGTCAGCGAACGTAACGGTAAAGTGGTTGCCGCTGCCCAAGTTGAAGAAAATGACCAAATTATGTTGATCACTGATGCCGGTACCTTGGTGCGTACTCGTGTGGCAGAAATCAGTTTAGTTGGTCGTAACACGCAAGGAGTTCGCTTGATTCGTACCTCAGATACTGAACAAGTAGTCAGCATTGAACGTGTTTGTGATGACGATGAAGAAAACGATACTGTTGCTGAAGAATAGCTTCTATCTCAAAACAGACCTCAATTAAATAGAGCAAGGCGATGATAAATCGCCTTTTTTATCACTATTTTTCCCTTCGCCTCTTGATTACTGACAGAAAGTAAAGTACATTATTTTTCGTTTAGACATCTAAACGTCTATTTAATATATGATAATGAGGTTTTAAAATGAGTAAATTATTCCCAAATGCAACACAACGTACAAAAGCTCCTTTTCGTTTCGATATCGTCGGCTCATTCCTACGCCCGGAAGTATTAAAACAGGCTCGTCATCAATGCCAATGCGGTGATATTAGTTGTGCCGATTTAAAAAATGTTGAAGATCAAGAAATTACAAAATTAGTAGAACATCAGAAACAAGTTGGCTTACACGCAGTAACTGATGGCGAATTTCGCCGCACATTCTGGCATATGGATTTTCTTGCCGCATTGGATGGGGTTGAAGAAGTCGATGCCAAAAAATTCTCCGTTCAATTCAAACATCACAATGTACGTCCTAGAACATTAAAAATTGTCGATAGAGTTGGTTTCAGTGACAGCCACCCATTTGTTGAACATTATCGTTCATTACAAAAAATTGTAGGCGATTATCCAGTAAAATTCACCATTCCTTCACCGACCATGCTGCACGTTATCTGTATTGCTCGTGAAGCGGAATATCAACCGATTGAGCTTTATAAACAAAATCCACAACAATTATTTGCCGATCTTGCGCAAGCTTATCGTGATGCTATTGCTAAATTCTATGAATTAGGCTGCCGTAATTTGCAATTAGATGACACCAGTTGGGGTGAACTCTGCTCAGAAGAAAAACGTGCCGCCTACACTGCACGCGGTATCGATGTTGATCAACTCGCCAAAGATTACGTTAATTTAATTAATGAAGCTATTAAAGATAAACCAGAAGATATGACGGTCACAATGCATATTTGTCGTGGTAACTTCCGCTCAACTTGGTTCTCTTCCGGTGGTTATGAACCTGTCGCTGAAACATTATTCGGCCATTGCAAAGTGGATGGTTTCTTCCTTGAATATGATAGCGACCGTGCCGGAGATTTTAAACCGTTACGCTTTATTAAAGATCAACAGGTTGTATTGGGCTTGGTCACCTCAAAAAGCGGTGAGCTTGAAGATAAAGATGAAATTATTGCCCGTATTAAAGAAGCAGTGCAATATGTTGACATCAATCAGCTTTGCTTAAGTCCACAATGTGGTTTTGCTTCCACTGAAGAAGGAAACGTGTTGACTGAAGAACAACAATGGAAAAAACTTGAATTTATTCGTGAGATCAGCGAAGAAGTTTGGGGTAAATAATTCACCTAAATGAAAAAAATGCTTTTAACTGTTCGGTTAAAAGCATTTTTTATTTTTGCATTAATTCTGTTTGTTTTGACGTTTTTTACGTAAATAGTGAAACAATAAATAAACAGCTAAAAGAGCAATAAAAATATAAATACCGGTCTGACCTTTGCTTACCTGCTCTTTGATCCAATCAATATTATGTGCACCGTGATAGCCCAAATAGACCCAAATAGGCACGGAAATAATTGCAGCACAAAAATCCAACACAACAAAGCGCACATAACTGATGCGACGAGTAATCCCCGCCACCATATAAATCGGTGCTCTTAATCCCGGAAGAAAACGTGCAACAAATAAAACGCGATTACCATAATGATCAAATTTTTCTCGCACAGATCGCATTGTTTTTGGCTTTAAAATTCGGCGTAACGGACGGAAACGCAAAATTTTTACCCCATAAATCCGCCCTAACCAATACATTGTGCTGTCACCGACCAATACGCCAATCATACTGACCACCAACATAATATGCGGATTAGCATACCCCAAACCAGCAATAATTCCACCTGAAACTAAGGTAATATCTTCAGGAATAGGCACACCGAACCCACAAATAATTAAAACAAATAAAACAGCGAAGTAACCATAACTACTAAAAAATTCTACTAATAATTGCACAACAGACTTCCGAATAAAAATAGTAAATAAAGATATTAAAAGCGCATTTCTTGGTTTGTTATTTTGCCCTCTTTGCCACTGAATTGCTACTTAATTTGTTACCCTTATCAACACAAATAAAGAAATTTTTGCTCCGTTACAAAATTATCTCGATTGTTGCAACAAAACGCGCAATTAACGATTGCATTTTCTCGTCATTTCTCTATAATGCGACCGCTGATTTGTTTTCAGCACCTATTTTGTCAAGCTACTGGGTCGCCTGTAGCTTGTTTTGTTTAACGACCTTTTAGGTCACAACATAAAGAGATATTAAAATGTTTAAATTTAATGCTGAAGTTCGTGAAGCGCAAGGAAAGGGTGCGAGCCGCCGCTTGCGTAGAGCAGGTAAAATCCCTGCAATCGTTTATGGTGGTAATGAAGCACCAGTTTCTATCGTATTAAGCCACGATGAATTGAACAATGCTCAAGCTGAAGACAGCTTCTACTCTGAAGTTATTACTTTAGTGATCAATGGCAAAGAAGTTGCAGTAAAAGTACAAGCTATGCAACGTCACCCATTCAAACCAAAATTGGTTCACATCGACTTTAAACGTGCTTAATTAACGTTTTTAAACGCAGAACACCAACAGCAATGTTGGTGTTTTTGTTTATGCTTACAACAATTTCAACAATTTGCTTTCAAAATTCGCTAATTCATTAGGAGATGTTGATGAAAAAAATTGCACTCTGTATCAGTTATGACGGCTCTCGCTATTTTGGTTGGCAAAAACAGCAAGCTGTGCAAAGTATTCAGGCCGAATTGGAGCAAGCACTTTCTACTGTCGCCAATAAACCTATCGAAATTTTTTGTGCCGGAAGAACTGACGCAGGCGTACACGCCACCGGTCAAGTGATTCACTTTGAAACATCCGCTTCTCGTCCGTTACAGGCTTGGATACTGGGAACCAACGCACATTTGCCAGACGATATTGCAGTTAAATGGTCAACAGAAGTCAGCGCAGATTTTCACGCCAGATTTAGTGCACTCTCTCGCCGTTATCGCTACATTATTTATAATCGTCCGCAACGATCCGCTATTCTACCGACAGGCATTACTCATCATCACCAGCCATTAGACGAAAAATCAATGCATATTGCCGGTCAATACCTACTTGGTGAGAATGACTTCAGTTCATTTAGAGCAGCCCAATGTCAATCAAAATCACCTTGCCGTAACGTACATCACTTACAGGTTTCACGCTTTGGCGATTATCTTGTCGTGGATATCAAAGCCAATGCATTTGTACATCATATGGTACGCAATATTGTCGGCAGTTTGCTCGTCGTCGGCGAAGGCAAACAAAAGCCGGAATGGATTCAATGGTTATTACAGCAGAAAGATCGCACTCTTGCCGCCCCTACTGCCAAAGCAGCCGGTTTATATTTAGTTGAAGTGCATTATCCGGATATTTTTCAGTTGCCAAAAAGTGCTGTTGGCCCCTTATTTTTACCGGATGAAATAATTTAAGCCAATTTTGCAATAATCTTGATATAGAAATAGTGAAAAAGATAGATAATACAAACTTTCAAACACGTTATCATCAATAATGATCATAACGGTATTATCAACAAATAATACCGCTTTTATCTAGCAAAAAAGATATTAAATTCTATGAAATTATGCTTTAATAAGCGCTATTTGCTATCATCTCGAACCAATTTCTGGAGATAAATATGAGTTGGATTGAAAGAATTTTTAATAAGAATCCCGTTTCCGGTTCACGCAAAGCGAATGTGCCGGAAGGAGTTTGGACAAAATGTACTGGTTGCGGGCAAGTATTATATCGAGAAGAACTTAGTCGTAATTTGGAAGTTTGTCCTAAATGCGGTCATCATATGCGTATTGATGCTCGTACTCGCCTGCTTGCACTATTAGATCAGGATAGCACTGTCGAAATTGCTGCCGAATTAGAACCGCAAGATATTCTCAAATTCAAAGATCTAAAAAAATATAAAGACCGTCTTTCCGCTGCCCAGAAACAGACCGGTGAAAAAGATGCAATGATCGCTTTTTCCGGCAAACTCTATGAAATGCCGATTGTTGCCGCAGCCTCAAACTTTGATTTTATGGGGGGATCTATGGGTTCCGTTGTCGGAGCAAAATTTGTCAGAGCGGCAGAAAAAGCCATTGAAGACAACTGTCCGTTTGTTTGTTTCTCTGCCAGTGGTGGTGCCCGTATGCAAGAAGCATTAATTTCATTGATGCAAATGGCAAAAACCAGTGCGGTATTGGCAAGAATGCGTGAAAAGGGCGTGCCGTTTATTTCCGTTTTAACCGATCCTACTTTAGGCGGTGTATCCGCTAGTTTTGCTATGCTTGGTGATATTAATATTGCCGAACCGAAAGCATTAATCGGGTTTGCCGGTCCACGTGTCATTGAGCAAACAGTGCGTGAAAAATTGCCGGAAGGCTTCCAACGCAGTGAATTTTTATTAGAAAAAGGTGCGATTGATATGATCGTACATCGTAAAGATATGCGTCAAACATTGGCGAGTATTTTGGCGAAATTAACTAACCAGCCTTCTCCATTCAAAACGCCGGAAATGGTTGAAGAAATGTCAGAGTAAAAATAAAGGCATCTGTTAATCAGCAGATGCCTCAGACTGCTGACAAACCCATCTTTCCAAAATCATTTGATAAAAGTGGGTTTGTTTTTTTACTTTGTCGCTTTTCTCTTGCTTTTCCTTTCAGATAACGGTGCCAGCGGTCATTTTCGCTGATTGTTTTACCCATGCCTCAAACAAGTAAAATTGACGCCATAAATAAGACAAAATAGCCCATACCACTAGGGCAATTTTCTTGATATTTTGTGCCATTGCCGCAAGGAAGCA
>NZ_KB903743.1 GCF_000379785.1 Gallibacterium anatis DSM 16844 = F 149
CGTTGCGTTGCGTTGCGTTGCGTTGCGTTGCGTTGCGTTGCGTTGCGTTGCGTTGCGTTGCGTTGCGTTGCGTTGCGTTGCGTTGCGTTGCGTTGTAAACATTGTTGTCCTCATATAATAAATGTCAAGTGAGAATGAATAACTCCTCGCTATAAAATACAGGTATAGTTAAAAAGAGTTTTTACATATTATATCCCATTGAACTTAGATAGGAACAACAGATATTTATCAAAAAATAGAAGTCTTTAAACAAATTTCATCTACATCAAGACATTTTTTATAGTATTTTCACCCACTTTTCTGCTCCATCACACCTATTGCCCCCAACCGCAATATAGCAATCATCAGGACGTTCACCGATAAGCAAGGCTCCAGGTTTTTCTGAATGAGCTGAGCCAATATTTAAACTCCAACCATAGGCTTGTATATACCTTCCTTGAAAAATACGAACGTATCCTCCCTGATACTGTTCGTTTTCTCTAAATTTCTGCGCAATTGTCATTAATGTTTCGATATACATCATATTTACCTGATTAAAGATATTTTTTGAAACTCGCTGACGCAATAGAAATTGCTGCTCCCACTAAAAATGCTGCTGGGATCAGTAACAAATTAGGATAAATGCTAAATGGCAACGAAAGATATAACATCCAAGAGCCGATTAACAGCGGAAATATCGCTTTTTTCGCGTGATGATACATAAAACTTGATTCATAACCGTACCCAAATCGCCTTAAATCCCGACGTACAAGCCCATCCGTGAAACCAACCACGGCAACCAAAATAAACAATGGTGAGGTAAAAAACAGGATGAGTAACCGAATAATAAACGTCATTGTGATATAAATAACCGCTTCAATATAACCGCGAATATAAATAATTAATGCATATCCTGGACTGCTTGGGTCTTGTACGCTATTTAACCACGCTAACAAACCACTTTTCACAAATACATATTGATGTACGGTATCCATTACATAGGTTGCTAACACTACCGGATCAGCGTGCAGAATACTTTGTGTAAAATGCACGGAAAAATACTTCACCTCTTCCAACATCATTTGTTTACTGTGCTGAGCACCAAGCTCCGGCCAAAACCAGATCATACCGATCCATTCAATCACAATACTGACAAATAATGACACGACTAACACACCAAAGGTTCTACCAAGCAACGATAATAGATTACCTAACAACCCTCTTCTAGGTTCTTTTACCTGTTGTTCAGCCATTATTTACTCCCTCTTCTGTATTGTGCTTCTCTACATCTACATTATCTACATCACTTTCAGCAGGCACAGTAGCAGTATTTGATGAAATAATTGGCGTGCTGACAAGCTGTTCAAACGCGGCAATCGCTTCATTTGAAGGCGTATATTCATAGGCGACTTGAGACCATAAAGTTTCTCCAGTTTGGTAATTTTCTTTCATATACTCACTTAATTGTGCGATAGATTCCGGAATATGCTCATTTTTATCAGAAACCGGCAATGGCATTCTAATTTTCCACAACTTACCTCCCTCAAGCAGCGCAAATGCTTGTCCCTTCGGTAAGCTGATCACATTAGCAGGCGTGATCATTGGCATTTTTTCCGAACTGACACGGTCTTGCGTATTTGATGTGAAATGTTGATTACTATAAGGATCACTACTATCCGTCACCCCTGAAATCGTTGTATTTTTCAACACATCCACTTCGTGCAACTGATTAGTAAGCAACTCCGCTGTTGCAGGCTCACGCACACGCAACATAATTAAGTTATTAAAGTTACCAATAACTTGTCCTGCCTTGGCTTTATTGCCTGTTCTTGCCTCAATATCCGACAAGGTCTGAGTGTATGCTGTTACTTGAATTCCGGCTCCACCCCCTTTGTTGATCAATGGAATAAACTCATCACCCATTAGCTCGTTGAATTCATCGCAATGTAAGTTAATAGAGACCTTTTTCGACTTACCTTGTAACGCATCCGGCAACCCTTGATTAATACCATATTTATAGATATGTCCTGCCATCGAAACCAGATCGGCGAACATACTATTGCCTACCGCACTAGCAACCGTAGTATCAGATAACGCATCTAACCCAATATAAACAATGCCTCGTTTGCGTATAATCTCTTGCCAGTCGAAAATAGGACGTTCATCGTGAATATCGCTATAATCCGGTGCAAGCAACTCAGCAATTTTCCCGGTTGTTAATTTCTCAAGTAGCGGTAGAAGTGAAGCAACGATTTTATCAAAATAAGTTTTATCGTACCGTACCGCACTACGCAGACCATCTAAAACCGGATCGTGTATTTTTGATTGAGTCAGAAATTGCTCAAGGGCAATCACGATAGGATCTCGTCCCATCATATTGCGAGGTGTATTTTTATCATTGATTTTGCTTGCTGCTGCAGCAATCGCTTCCCACGCTTTCGGCTGCGTTTTCCCCAAAAAATGCGTAGCATAATCAATGAATAGCTCATCAATATTTTGCACATAACGCGCAATTGACGGATAGTCCGGACGGCGACCAAGCTCCACTTGCGCTCTGGCAATAATATTGACAAATCGCCACGCGAACTCCTTAAATGCTGCGCTATTCCCCTCCGAACTTAACTGCCCGGAAATGCGTCCTGCAACTTCAGATACTCGTCCAAATCGTCCCACTGCGTTATATCGAGCAGATATTTCCGGCCAGCCTAAATGAAATACGTAAAATTCATTTTCACGCCCTGCTCGTTTCGCTTCCACATACATTCGTTTCAGCATATCCGCATCGCCTTTCGGATCGAAAAACACTACCACCTCTCGTTCATCAACAGTCTTACCCCGATGAATATCTTGCGTTACTAACATCTCAGCTAATCGCGTCTTACCTACACGCGTTGTCCCCAATACAATCGTATGTCCAACACGCTCACCCAAAGGCAACATCACATCCTGTTCATCCAATTCAATGCCGTGAATTACCGGACTCCCTCCAACGGGCGGCAACGGTCTAACTGGGTTATACCACTTATCAGTACGCAATAATTTTGCTAATTTAGGTAATCTTTCATCACTCCATTTTTCAAGCGTTCGAGCGTATTGATAAGCTAAACTTGGCTTGACGTAATCTTCTACTTCTGAACGAGTACAGGTATAGAGTCTTTGTGTATGTTTCTGTTCCCAAGCAAATCCTCTACCCAAAAACAGATAACGCTGGCTAACAGGAATCTGTTTACTGGTTAGTGCGTAATAAGGCAATCTACGAATATTCCGGCGAAACTTCAAAATACGCCAACCTTGTCTAAAACGCACTACGGAAAATAGCCAAAACGCACCACACATTCCGTATCCAATATCCGGACTAAGTGCTAGACTCCAGGGGGCATAGAGGCACAATGCGCCTGCACTGGCTGATACAATCGCTGTATTCAGCTCAACAGCAGGCCGTAAAACGGATTCAATAACGTGGTTATTACTCATTTATTGCTCTATCCCTCTATCGGTAATCAAGACCGGGTAATGTACTATCTTCAATCGCTTAGCGAGATCATCAGCACTGACCGGTAATAACGGAATTGAGTTATCAATATTTCGTAATTGCTGAAGACGCTCATATTGCTGTACATTAACAACAAGACAAGTGGCCGCCATTTTTTTCAACTCTGGCAACTTTTGTCTAAACCAATCTTCTGATAACGCATCATCTCCGATTAAACATAATGGCTGCATACCGGGCATCTTCACTTTTCCGTCATTCCTCATCCGTGATGGAATATCTATTTTTCCAGGAGTCATTAAATGAGATACTATTGGTAATAAATCTTTTTCGTGAAAAACAGGTGGCATCATATCTGAATTAACAACATCACCCTTTTCAATAACAGGCTGAATGGGCTCATAAAAACGCAACGCACTCTCCCCTCCCTCATCTGCAATGACTTCAGCAGCATAAGAAACAGTAGGAAGCAAGAACGACAATAAGATAATTAATTTTTTCATTGACTCTCCTTGTTTGGATCAACCCAAATAAAAGCAGTTTGTATGGTTTGTGATGGTAAAATCCATTGATAGTGACGCTGATCGCTTTCAACACTCACACCTGCAATCTCAGGCGGTGAAATCCAGTTATCTGGCGTTGCGGAAGAAGTAGACGATAATGTTGATAAATGCCGCTTGATATTACGCATATAGCGAACAGCATAGAATCCCCCTTTGGGATGATGGTAACACCCTGATGCTTGTAACCAGCTCCCCTTTTCAACATAGCAATCTCTCAAAATTTGTGCAGCCGCATTTAAATTTTTTGCGACATCAAAGCCCTCGCAAGCACTCCGAAAATACTTAATACCGTTCCAGCCCAAATTTACCTGAGCAACACCAACATCAATATTTTTTAACGGATAACGAGACATAAATTGCTGTAATGCTTGGCAGGCTTTAATTTGAGAGGGATAAAAATAACTACGTCCTTTGACATTAATCGACCACGGATAGGGTTGCTTTACGTTTGTTACTCTGCGACCAGTTTCATTCAATGCAATCGCATATAACATTGATGCAGGCACAGAATACTGATTTGCAACCCGATGGAAAATCCCCGGTATAGGCTGCACATTATGCGTAATGGCAGCACTATAGACACTATATCCCAATAAACCAATCAGTATTACTGCATATCTAAAAATCATTTACCTGATCCCAAGTTCCCGATTTAAAGATAACCGGCATTTTGCCGTTGCCGTGCTGTAACCAAAGCCCTTGATCGTGATTAAGGGTAATTTGTCTGCTACGAACTTTATTCACATCAATGCGGTGAGAAATTGCCCAATCACGGATAGCTTTATCATCTTGCCGGCTATCAACAAAATAAATATCAACTGATTTGTTGGTTGCCAATATTTTCTGTAATGCAGAATCACATTTCTCGCAATTTAAGCGAGTAAACAACACTAATCGTTCATTGATAACAGGTGACATTGTATTATCAGAAATTGGCATTACGCCGGGATAAAGCTCTTTAAAAGCGGCATCATATGCCAACTGAAATTTGAGTTCTTTCTCTACTCGTTCAAATTCTTTCTTTGCAAGTAAACGCGCATATTTTTGCCGCTCTGCTTCACTGGTTGCCTCAACCCCCAATGTTGTCAAAGGGTCAAGATTCGGTGACCAATATTGTCGCTCAGTTTTCTTTAATAGCTCATATCGCTTCCATTCCTCTTCTGTCAAGCCCCAATGTTGAGCTTGCTCATTAGCTGAAAGCGATTGAATTGTAGAAGTCACAGATGAAGACACCTGTTTTGCACTTTGTTCAGCTTGTGCTAATGCTTTGGCCGAAGTTTCCTTAATACTTTGCACTGTTTCATTCAAATCAAGTGCAAATGCTGATTGCCCCAATGCCAATGAAAGGATAAGTAGTATATTTCGTTTTTTCATATCATCACCCTCATTTATTCATTTGGAGAGGAATCAGGAATAGAAACGCGTTCCGTAACTCTAGCTTTAAAACACACTACTCGAGTTTGTTCATTTAGCGTTAACTGATAAGCAGGGCCAGCTAACATCTGCAAGGCCTCTCTCAATTTCATTGGACCGAATTGTTGATGAACTTTTGGTAGAGGGCGAGAATAAAGTGTTAATAAATCAGACTGACCGAATGCCGGGCAAAGTGAAATCCCCGTATTTGACAACGTATTTTTAATGCCTTGCTCAACATTTAATGACTGATTCTTTTTTGTTTTCATCTTGATAACAACAGCCTGCTCGAGTAAATACTTCTGTCCCAACTGCGCATCAATATTTGTTAATTGATAACGATCTGTACGCACAACGCTAGGCTCTAAAGCATCTTGCTGCTGGTAAATGTCTGGTGAAACTACCTCTGATTTAAAAACTTGAGCTGTTTGGATTGATTTATTTTGGGTAGCTGATTGCGCCGTTACAACCGGCATAGGTACCACATTAGTATCAGTCTGAGTTTTTTTGTTCCCAGAATGATTACTGCAACCAGTCAAAACAAACAAACCGGCAATCGCGCAAGCAAGCAACTGTTTTTTCATTTTCATCTCCTTAATGTGCAATATTGATCACAACATAAAGAAGACAGAGAAAAAAATGAATAGGAAATTGATTATCCAAAAAAATCAATTAACTAATTAAACATTTCTTCATTGTTTTTGATAACTTATACATTTACTTTTTTTCTTAACTATGGTAGATAATTAACAGATTTTACATATTAAAAAATACATTATGGATAGAATTAAATTTAAAACAGATGAAGATAAAAGCTACATCATCGAAAAAACATTATTTGAAAAGAAAACTCAGAAACAAGCTCCATTTTACCAAAAATCAGAGCGACAGAATCACGAAACCTGCCAATTTGCTATATGCCCTGAATGCAATAACCCAGTACAAATAATAGGGCTGTATAAAAAATTGGAACACACTGATAAGCCATACGCTAGACATTATGAAATACCTATTGGACTAGGAAAATACAATAAGGAAAATTATGAATATTGTCCATATAAAGCCAATAGAAAACCCTTTACAAAAGATAGCCGAAAAGGAGAAATAGATGAAATAGCTCAAGATATTATCCGTAAAATGATATATTATTTTGACAAAATAGTGTATTTACTCCAGAAAAAAATTGGAATATATATCAGTACCGCCTTAGCTAAGGATATGTTAAATGACTTTTTTGACGCAAGAGCTTATTTATATCGTGGAGCATCCTTAAAAAATGTTCCTCTTCTACTCCCTTATTTCTCATCAAATAAAACCATTATTGGTCGTTTTGTTCTTGATGAGACATTGATATCTGCTCTTAAACAAATACCTGAGTTAGATATTAAAAATAACAAAATAAAATCTAATAAATATATCAAATTAGGCTTTTATTTTTTTGATCACAAAACCAAAATAGAGGATCATCATCTTACAGAAAGTTTAATATTTTCGATATCAAAAGGCGAAATAAATGAAGCAAAAACAATCTATCAAAAAAAGATTGTTTTTGATAACTTGCATTTTGAAAAATTAATAAACTATAAAGAATATAAATTAAGTGAAAAACAAATTTTGAAAAATAAAGAACTGCTCAATATAGCAAAGGAAGTTGCTAAAGAACACGGATTTTTTTATTAAAACACTCGTTTTATTTATTCATATTGGAAACTTTCAACCACCATTCTTCGCCTATTGCAGGAATTACACCTTCATTTTCTGCAAATTTCAAGCAATTTAGCAACGTAGATAACGATAAACTAAATGAGTGATACTTATCTTGTAAAACAAAATAAGCAGGCTCATCACACTCCAAACAATCAAAATCCTCTATCTTTGAAAAATGAGTCTGGTTTAACAAAATTTGTTTATTATCATTTTTATCATTCATTACACATATCCTTTTCATTTAAAAATATTCTAATTCTGATTTCATCTATTTTTTCAATTTAGATAGTTACGAATTTCTTCAACAGTGGGATTTTTCTCTATAAGACGACTGTATGATTTTTTTCTGATATAACTTAGATATTCATCTTCAGAAATATCATTTTTTACAATTTCATAACTTTGTAAAAGAGCAAGTGATTCTTGATACAATTCCTGATGCTGTTCAGATATTGAAATTGGCTTTTTGATTTTGTCATAAATAAGAATAAAAACAGCAAGAATTACTAATAAAAAACTTATTCCCCAAAAAACATCAGGATATTCTTGTGAAGAAGCAGCGAAAGAGAAGAATGGCAATGTCATTATCATTAAAAACACCTGAAAAACTGTTATCAACTTATTACTACTCTCGTATTGAGAGAATAGTTCAATATTAATTTTTTGTACATTATTAACTTCACAAAGTGTGTTAAAAATATTCTGTTGAAATTGATTCATTTTTACATCCTTAGCCTATTAATTATTAATAGTAATTTTGCAACTACCAGTGTTTGTAAATGTTATACCTTCTCATCCTTTTCAATTGCTACAAGTGATAATCTAAAAATTAAATAACATAGAATCATAAGAGGAGCAACAAAGATAATTCGCATAATATACTCAATGAATACTTCAGGTAACATATATCACTCCTTATTTCTTTCAACAATTTTATATTGTTTAAAAAAAGCCTGAACCGAAAAACCTATAGCGATTCCAACAATAATACCTAAAAAGAACATATCTACTCCTTATATTTATCTATTTTCTCAAGTTGCTTATCCATTACCTTCTGACCACATAACACCATTCTTATACACAAGAGAATTAATATGATTAAAAGCAGATAAAATATTATCTGTAATACCTCAATCAATTATTTTTCTCCTATTTTAATAAAAGGTAATGCACCATTTGGGGTCATTGTTGTCGGCAAAATCCCATTCCATTTTTCTGCCGCTGTTAGTTCAACAAGCTGTTGATTTTCCTTTAATGCTTCCCCTTTAGCACGAATAGCCGCAGCCTCCGCCTCACCTGCAAGTCGAACTTTTTCAGCATCTGCTTTCGCTTGAATAATCTCAGCATCCGCCTTTGCTTGAGCGTTCACTTTCACAATCTCTGCTTGCTTCTGCTGGATAATGAGTTCACGTTCCGCTGTCTGAATTGCCACATTCTTTTGAACGCTTTCCTCTACCCTTTTTTCATATTCTTTATTAAATTGAATTACCGTTTGAACAGCGGTAATTTCGATAGGGTAACCCTTGACTGCCTCACGAATTTGAGCAGTAATATCTGTAGTTAATTTTGCTCTATTTTCTAAAGCTTTTTGTGCTGTATATTCACTAAATACGATTTCAAGAGCCTGTCTACTTCTTGGTTCAACAAGTTGATTAATCATATTTTCGGTAGTACGATAATTTTTATATACAGCAACAGGATCTGTTAATTTATAAGTAATAATCAATGCTGTAGTCACAGTTTGAGCATCTCTTGTATAAGCCGAAATGCCAGTAATCTTGTCTCTTTCATCATCAAAATAACCTATAACTTCTTTTTGCTCCCTTGTTGAGAATTTAATGTCATCTTCTAACCAGGAACGCCAATGTAGACCTGCTGATTTTGTTTCCACAATCTCGCCATATTTGGTAACTAACCCTATCTCTCCTTCGTCTACCGAAAAAGGAGAACAACCACTCAGACTTGCAGCTAAAACTGATAAACTAATAATTTTTTGAACGTTTTTCATAATGTACTCCCTGAAAAAATATGTAAACACTATAAAAAACGGCGAAGATAAAAAGAATAGGAAATTGAATAAACAATCTGATCAAAAAAATAGCGACCTAAGTCGCTATTTTTAAAATGGACAAATTAAGCTAATTAATAATTAGCTCAGACTGCTGACAAACCCATCTTTCCAAAATCATTTGATAAAAGTGGGTTTGTTTTTTTACTTTGTCGCTTTTCTCTTGCTTTTCCTTTCAGATAA
>NZ_KB903744.1 GCF_000379785.1 Gallibacterium anatis DSM 16844 = F 149
GTGAGTCATTTATACGATGTGTGAAACAGCATGGTTTGATACAAAGTATGAGTCGCCGAGGAAATTGTTGGGATAATGCACCGATGGAACGCTGGTTTAGAAGTTTTAAGTATGAATGGATGTTAAAAGGCGGTTATTCTTCATTAGATGAAGCCAAGGAAGATATTAAACAGTATGTGTTTTACTATAACAGGGTGAGACCGCATAGCTATAATCAGGGATTACCGCCAGTTTTAGCGAAAAAACCTATTAGGGACTGCTGATTTAGTGGATCACTACAGGCAAAATGGGCAGTTTTTTATTCATATTTCAAAAAGAGGGCTTAAAGCCTTGTGCTATAAGGCTTTAAGCCACTTTTTAGCAACAATTTTGTCTACTATGCCATATTATTTCTATAAAGGATTAAAAAAGGGTTGCTAATAAACTTTCTTATATTCTATTACTTCCCTCCAGCTTCCCATTTAAACCCCCAATGATAATATTCATCACAATCCCTATGTCCTGCATGGAAAGTAACCTCCTTACGAATTGACATCTGATTATTATTAAACTCAATAGAAGCGATAGCACAAAAAGATCTATTATCAGTTTGTTTTCCCATTTCTACCACTACAGGTGGATAGTTTGGAACTTCAACTGTAACAATAGCATCCGACTCACTCCATTTCGCAACGCCATCATAAATAAAACAATATACGATAATACGCTTAAGATCTGGAATTCCTTTAGGATTAACTAAAATATTTTCTCCTTCACTATTAGCCCCACTTCTATCATCCCCACAGTGCCAAATCCAAGGAGCTTGAGTATAACATCCTTGTTTTGTCAACCTATCTCTAGGCCCTCCTCGTCCTTTAGAAAACTGTACACCATCAATCACAGAAGACATTCCATTTTTCAATTCAAAATAGCATCCTAAATCAAGATCTATTTCTTTATTACCTCCGAATAAACTAGAAAACAAACCTTTATTCTGTTGAGCATTCCAATTGAGGTTAATTGTAATTTTTTGATCACTAATTTTAGTTAAATCAATTTTATGAGAATCGCCTTTTTTATCTAAAACTATTTTTGTCAAAGATACTGCCATACATTACCCCACATTAACGCCATATTGTTGGCACAGCGCATACAATCCACCAGAATAACCTTGACCAACGGCTCTAAATTTCCATTCTCCGTTATGGCGATAGATTTCACCAAAAATCATCGCTGTTTCTGTACTGTAATCTTCTGATAAATCAAAACGAACGATTTCTTCATCTGTATCGTGATTAACCAAGCGAACAAACGCATTACTTACTTGTCCAAAATTTTGTCGGCGAGCTTCTGCTTCGTGAATAGTCACAGCGATAAAAAGAGATTTAATATCATTTTGAATTTGATCTAATTTCACAATGATACTTTCATCATCTCCATCACCACCTCCCGTTAGATTATCCCCCGTGTGTTCGACTCCACCGCAAGGCGAATGAACTTGGTTGTAAAAAATAAAATAACTATCTGAAGGGACTTTACCATTCTCTTTAGTCATAAAAATGCTTGCATCTAAATCGAAATTCTGACCATCAGTAGAACGAGCATCCCAGCCTAAACCAACCAACACATTTTTTAAACTTGGATCTGTTTTGCTTAATGAAACGTTTTGTCCTTTTGTTAAAGAAATTGCCATTGTTTACTCCTATTTTGTTTATTAAATTTATTCAAAAAATAACCGCTCTTTACGCTCCAGCTATTTGGACGACAAGTAAACGCCCACCTTCACCTTGCTGCAATAAAATTTGTCCACCTTCTTCCAATTTTACTTTTTCGCCTATTGCAATAAGTTGCTTAGTTTTAATATTGATCATTTGTGGAAAATGTTCATTTACCAACCACCAATCGCCCTGATAAAAACGAAAATAAGCCATTCTTTGAGCATCTGATGCTTTAAGTTTCTCATTTGGAAAAACTCGCGTATCCGCATGCCATTTGTAAAGTCCTTGCCCGTCATACACCATAATACGATGATTATCAGGACGGTAACTTCCATTTGGTGCTGCTGAATAGAGATTTAATACGGGTAATACGCCCTGATGTGATGTGCCACAAAATGGGCATTTCGGTTTAGTCGAATTATCAAAAGCATACCACTTTTGCTCGCATTTCGGATTGCTACATGGCTGCAATAAATCAACAGTCTTGACCAAAGCTTGTTCCCATTCATCAGCCGTTGGCCTTCCCGATGGATTATGCAAATCAGAAATAAAGGCTCGCTCAAATAATGCACTCAGATATGGTCCAGTAATTTTATAAGGAATCTTATCCGTATCTTTCCAAGGCAATTCTGTAGGTCGAAGGTTTTTCACCTTAATACGATTACTTTTATCTGTTGGATGTTCAATAAAAAGCGCTTTTTCCCCCATTGCCAGCTCTTCATCCCGTTGGCTATCATTCATATCAAAGACCTTATCGCCACGAAGAGGATGACGATAAAGCAAATACATATAAATCAATACAGCTAATGCGTGGAGATCTGTTGTGCGACTTGGCAATCTACGTTTAGGATCTGTCTTATCTAGATGCTGAGTTGCAACAACCTCTGGCGCAATGAAATCTGGCGTTCCCACTACTGTTGGAGGATGTTTACCTGGTACAACCAAGCCATCAATATCAATTAAACAAGCCTGCCCTGTTGTCGGATCGATCAAACAGTTTTTATAACCTAAATCACTATGACTTAATCCAGCCATATGCATTCTTCGTACTGCTCTAGCTAGCATCAAACAGACTTTCAGATGCAACATCCAATCCCCCAGTTCTTTAGGATCAAGAAATTTGTTACGATTAGAAGCTGAAGCAAACCATTTACCATCTTTATCTTTGCCTTTAATTTGCAACATATCGTTATTACGACTACCATATTGAAAGAAAAAACAATCTCGATAAAAAGGGCTCACTACACCTAATCGACCTTGATATTCCACTACCGCAGTAGGCCAACAAAATAATTTCTTCAAATATTCGCCGCCCTCTTGCTCAAAAATACGTTTGCGGTATGTTTCCGTGATCATTTCTAAGCGTTCTTTGGTTTCCTGATCCGCTTTTTCACGAAAAAATGCCACTACATAATCTCGATTAGGTGAAAACATTACATCTTTCATTCCACCTTGTGCTTTTACTTCATCTATAAACTCTATCGTTTGACCATTAGTCGCAGTTAAACGGATAATTTGACTCATTGATTTGCTCCTTGAGTATCCATTTTTTGATCGCTAACTTTGGTGAGTGTAATGGTTGTTGTTACGCCATTTGAGGTGATATTTATTGTACGTTCTGCTTCATCTTCAATCTCACTTTCTCCACTTTTTTGTGCTACCTCTTCAGTGCTTATTTGTGCTTGCTTATTTGGTAATAATGCAACCTGATGAGCTTCACTAGAGATATCATTTTGACGTTGATTTACCACCCCATTCCACTCATCTTGTGAAATAAACATTGCTAGCGTTCGATCATCATGTTCACCTTTTGACCAAAAATCTAACCATTGTTCTAAGGCTTTAGCAGGATTTTCAGCTTGTAATGGTATTTTTAATTCGTCCCATAATGCTTGCCACGCCTCAATAGTTTTCAATTTTGCATCCGTTTTAAATTTTGGATCAGAAACACCATCAGTCATCAACATCAAGAGCGGTGGATAATCCTGCAAATCGGTGTGAATTCGAGAAACCAATTTTTTTCCCTCAATCTCGGAATGCGTTAAAAAGACTGTTTCCCCAGAATAGTTACCTGAATCAACTTCCCCCAATAATTTCACTTTTGGAGAGCCCAAATCAACAATAACAGCAGCACCATCACCTACCCAATAGCAAGCTGTAAACCATTGACCATTTTCAAGACGTAAAGTTAACGCTATCAACAAAGTACAAGAAAGTGACTTTAATGGAATGTGTTCTTTTTCTGCTTCAGTTTGTTGCGCTTGAAAAGCAGACTGCACTGCTTGGAACAATAGCCCATTCGCTATTCCTTTTAACTTGTCTGTTTCAAAAGAAGAAGATATTGCCTGATATTTATCATTGTTCGTCAGCTGCTCTAACACCTTTTCTTTTGCAGCTTCTACCGCCAACTTTGAACCTAATCTAGAAAATTCTGCGCTACCAGCGCCATCTGCAACAGCAATAAAATGCACACCGCTTTTTTCGTGAAAAGCAATAGTAAAATCATCATCGCAACATATGCCTTTATGTGCATGAGAACGTCCACGCATCCTAGCCGCCAATAATTTGCCAAAATTTGTTGAGATTTCATCACTTGCACTGTCATCTTTCCAAAAACGTTCATTTTTATTGCTAGGAATGTTATCCCAAAGTTTTCTAGGGTCTGGATTAATCCAAAGCGTCCCTAACGAAGTAGAGCCATCTTCCAATAAAAAAGAAACTTGAATTTCCCCACTTACTGTCGGTATCCCCTCAATCACTTTCTGTTCAGCATTCCAACACAAACCACATTCTTGTGAGAAATGAACATCTTTAATTAAACGATCTGTATTTGGCTTACAAAGATAGGTTTCATCTTGTTTAGCGTTCACAAGTTGAATAGCTGGCATTATTTTTTGTACAACTGTCGATTCTGTTGGCATTATAACTTTCACGTTTTCTATTCCTCGGCGAAAATTGATAAAGGTTTCGCTAACAAGCTTAACTAAAGTGGCATTCTGAGTAGCAAAAGCATCTATGCTTTCTTCATCCATCTCCTCCAGCCAAGATTTAATTTTCTGAATTTGCTCCAATCCACTCATCACTATCCCCTTGCTCGATTAATTTCAAAATCCTCGCCTTCAGAATCAAAACCAAAAAAGCATTCTTGCCCACATTTAGGACAAACTACCTCACCTAATCCATCAATACAAAAAACCTGTCCACAATCACACATTGCAAATGCAAAAGGCGAACCACAATGAGGACAACCACCTCCACCAATTAGTTGTGAAGATTTTACGGTTTGATTATTAGGACGAGGATCTGACCAATCTTCATAATCTTTCTCAAGAGGGTAAGCACCAATATAGTGATATTCTGCATCGCCAAATACTACTTCACCAAAACGCTCCCATTTCATTAAATAAGGCAATTTTACTTTACGGCAAAGGCCAGCAATGATGGCATAATTCTCATCAAGAGCGGTTAATTCTTCAGTATTTTTAGCTAATGAAATTGCACTATTTTCCAAAAGCTCTTTATTGAGAGAAACAGGGATTTCAATACCAAGTGAACGGCTTTGACTACTAATTGAAGTCGCAATAGTTTCGCATAATGCTTGATAAACGCGCTCAATATCTGCATCATCTAAACGATATGTAAGATCGGCTACCTCATTAAGCGTAGATAAATCCGCAAATTTACCAATTCCTATATTGATTAATTTTGCACGATGTTTAAATAATGATTTCCAGCGCTGAATAGCTTTGCTTGTATCATCTGTGCTAGAGCCATCAGACATAAAATAAACCAAAGGTTTCCAATCGCCTTTTTGTTCAGCTGTACTAGGAATAATCTCTTTATCAATGCGATCCATTACGTGATTTAATGCTGTGCCAATAGAGGTACCTGAACCAATAGGCAGACGCGGTAAATAGAAATTTAGCAACTCTGTAAGTGGTGCAAGAGTACCTGCAGCGCCAGCAAAACCGATAACAGAAATATAGACTGACTCTAGCGCATAAGGATCTCGTCTTAATTGGTTAACTAACCGGCTCATTCCTTCCTGCATTTGACGAATGTTCTCACCCGCCATACTTTCAGAAATATCAATCACAAGATAAACAGGTAAACGGCGCATAACTATTCCTTAAAAAACAATATTGATTTCATTTGGGGGAGGTGGCAATGTATTGCTTGCTGATGCACCAACACTCACGCTAGTTTGAGCAACCGAAGCAGAAACCCATTGGAAAAATTGAGCAAAGCTATTTGAATCCATCGTATCTAGCGAAACAACCGTATTGGTGAGTTTCTTAAGTACATTTGGATCTGCTTTGGGACCTGCAGCACAAGCAACAATATTGCCGAAATTCAAGGATTTTATCTGTGGTATAGCATTATTGTATGCCATCACATCTGAAGGTTTGCCATCAGTAAGTAAAATCAAAATAGGTCGCCAATCTCCTTTTTGGTTAATTGAACCTAAAATTTGCTCACTTTGCACCGTATTTACAAGTTCTTCCAACATTTTTCCCAAGAAAGTAGGCCCGCTATCTGGCGTACTAATGATCGGAAGAGTTACATCTTCAAGCGCAGTTAAAGGAAGCACATTTTTGATTTCACTATCAAAGGTGAAAATCGAGAGATAAACACTATCCAGTGCATAAGGATTTTGACGCAACGCCGATAACAGTGATTGTAAACCAACATTTACCGCCTCAATCGGCTCTCCTTTCATTGAACCGGACGTGTCAATACAAATATAAGTGAGAAGTCGTCTAGACATAATTTAATGTTTTTAAGCTAAAGTAATAGACAAAGAAAATTCGTCTAATCGATTTATAGTTTATAGTACGATATTTAATTCCGCTGGCGGCGGAGGCAATTCATTTAAGCCATTAACCTCTTTCTTATTCAAATCCACTTTTTGACTTGAAACAGAAATAGAGGCTGATACCCATTTAAAGAAAGCTTTAATAGAATTTGCATCTACGGTGTCGAGGGAAACTACCGTTTCTGTGATTTGTTTTAACACATTAGTATCAGCCCCTGCGCCAGCAGCACAAGCCACAAACGTGCCTGTTTTAACTTGGCGAATAGCATTGATCCCTTTTTGTAAATCATCTGTTGGCAAACCATCTGAAAGTAAGAATACAACTGGCTTCCAATCCCCCTTCACTTCCGCTGAACCTTTCTGAACTTCTCTGTTGATACAATCCACCAATAAAGTCAACGCCTCCCCCATTGCAGTAACCCCTGAAGCCTGAATATCGGGCATTTGAAAACTCATTAATTCCGTTAACGGTGTAACTTGTTTTGCATCCGTATCAAAAGTAATTACTGATAAATAGGCAGTTTCCAATGCATAAGGATCTTGGCGCAAAGCGGAAACCAACATTTGCAAACCATTGCGTACCGCTTCAATTGCCTCTCCCATCATTGAGCCTGAGGTATCTACTAATAAATAAACAGGTAAACGACGCATAATTCTCTCCTAATTAAGATTTCTGTAATGAAATAGGTTTAGATTGATTGGTTCTTCGTTGCCATTTATCCACGTTATAAATAAGATAAAAAATCTCTATTCCTAGCACAAGTGTCAATACTGTAAGACAGACTTTGGTTAAGTATTTATTTTTTAACATTCTCTCTCCTAGTAACAACTTTGCGTCTTAATGCCATTTTTTCGGTTTAATTCCTGTGCTGCCTCACAAGCTGAACGAGATTGTTTACCTGCACAATTTTGATTAAACCAAGTAATCATATTCTGATGCTGGCTAACTTTATTGTTATAATTATTAACAGAGGTCTGAGAATATTGATTAACATAAGTATTTTGTAATTCTTCTCCCAACCATTTCGCTTGATTATAAATTTCTACACATTTTTCCATTAGTTCATCACTAATTACCGGAATATACCCAGACGTAGAACTTGTTGTCGGCGCTGTATAATGCCTTTTAGCGACTGAAATTACTGAAGAATATTCAGTAGAATCAGAAGAAGAGTTTGTTGTTGAGTGCATATAATGTCGTTTTGCTAAACTTTGCATAGAAAATAGCAAACATACACTTATTACTACTAAATATTGGATTTTCATTACTACCCTTAGCATTACTATAATTAATCAGAATTTTTTTCTGGAAAAATAAAAGAAGCAATAATTCCCAGTGCTAAAATACCGAGTACAATCACCAAGCTCACATTAGGCGAAAGATGAATTCCTGTATCTC
Organism: Gallibacterium anatis DSM 16844 = F 149; assembly: GCF_000379785.1. GTDB lineage: Bacteria > Pseudomonadota > Gammaproteobacteria > Enterobacterales > Pasteurellaceae > Gallibacterium > Gallibacterium anatis. Next base: position 7,913 of record NZ_KB903744.1, read on the forward strand.
CTACAGTATGGTTCCAAGATTGAATTGCCATTTTTATACCAATAAAGAAAAGTAAAAAGATTACTGCTTTTTCTAAATGAACAAGATATTTTGTCAATGCTGCAAGAATAAAATAAAGACTTCTCAACCCTAAAATAGCAAAGATCATCGCAGCGTAAACGAGTAATGGCTCTTGTGTTACCGCTATGACTGCAGGAACAGAATCAAAGGCAAAAGCAACATCAGAAGTTTCAATTGCCATTAAACAAAGAAATGCAGGTGTAATATAATAGGCACCTTTACGAGTTATATTAGATAATTGTTCAGGTAACAGTTTATTGTGCTTCAATAAAAACTTATTGTTAAATAATTTTGTATATACTGGGAATATTTTTCCGCTTAGCTTCACACTCCAGTGATTTGAATAATCTTCAATTTCTTCTTCATCGCTACCACCCTTAAGCATTTTCCAACCGCTCCAAATTACAAAAGCAGCAAAAGCAAAACCTACCCAAGGGCTAGCAGCAAATAAGCCTGTTCCAATTACAACAAAAATAGCTCGAAAAATTAATGCGCCGATAATACCCCAATAAAGAATTCGGTGTTGAAGTTTGCCTATAATGCCAAAAGAAGCAAAAATCGCCATAAATACCATTAAGTTATCAACTGATAAACTCTTTTCTAAAACATATCCAGCCAAATAAAGTCCAGCATATTCGGGACTAAATCTCACCCATAGATAAACATAAAATAATAATGCTAATCCAATCCAAAATAATGACCATAATGAAGCATCTTTCACAGAAATTTCTTTAGAATGACGATGAGCAAAAAGATCTAAATAAACTGATATAGCTATAATAGAAAAGAAAATAATAATAGTCTCAATAGGAAAACCAAATGAAAGCATTAGACAACCCTTTAAAAATAAATCTAAAACTTTCCTATTGTAAAAAAAAAAAAAAAAAAACAAGTCCAAATTTTTATTTTTATAACTCTTAAAAATAGTTAATATCTTATAAATTCATTATATATTATCTAAAAAAATACCGGCATTAAGCCGGTATTTCAGACTGCTGACAAACCTCTAGACATACCTCTAGAGGTTTGATCTAATAGGCATATCGAAAAAAGGAAATGCCTATGCTCAAAAATACACCCTCACTCCAATATGAAATCGAGATGATAAGTCTCGAACAACTCGTTCCAAAAGACCACCTTGTCCGTAAAGTC
>NZ_KB903745.1 GCF_000379785.1 Gallibacterium anatis DSM 16844 = F 149
AGATAGCCGAGTAACATGATTTTGAACAAGCGAACTGGGTCAACTGCGGGGCGACCGTTGTCATGGCAATAGAGATGAGCAACTTCATCACGAATGAAGTCAAAATCGATGGCTTTCGCGACTTTACGGACAAGGTGGTCTTTTGGAACGAGTTGTTCGAGACTTATCATCTCGATTTCATATTGGAGTGAGGGTGTATTTTTGAGCATAGGCATTTCCTTTTTTCGATATGCCTATTAGATCAAACCTCTAGAGGTATGTCTAGAGGTTTGTCAGCAGTCTGAGGCTGTATGAAACAGCCTTTTTTTGTTGGATATTTTTTGTGCTTACAATGTCATTGCCGCAATCCAACCGAAAATTAGCAATGGAATATTGTAGTGAATGAATGTCGGCACAACGGAATCCCAAATATGATCGTGTTTTCCGTCCATATTCAGACCGGATGTCGGCCCCAATGTTGAGTCGGAAGCAGGTGAACCGGCATCACCTAAAGCTGCGGATACACCGACAATCGCTGCAGTAGCCAACGGCGAGAAACCGAAGCTGACGCATAACGGCACATAGATTGAGGTGATAATTGGCACGGTAGAGAATGATGAGCCGATACCCATTGTGATAAATAGCCCGATCAATAACATTAAGAATACGGCAAGCCCTTTGTTATCAGTACCGATAGTGCTGCTGAAAGTTTGCACCAATTCAGTCACACCGCCGGTTTCATTAATCACTTTGGCAAAGCCGGAAGCGGCAATCATCACAAAACCGATCATTGCCATCAAACGTAAACCTTGTTGGAAAACATCATTGCTCTCTTTCAGTTTAAAAATACCGCCTAAAGCGAAGATGATTAAACCGACCAAGCCCCCAACAATAGTGGAATCAGTGAAAAGTTGCAAAGTAAAGGCAACCACAATAGAAATAATACTGATCCAGATATGGAAAGGTTTAATGTTAGCGATACGCTGTTGCAAATCATCAGAAGTCGGTTCACTGCTGTGAACAATATATTCTCTCGGTTTGCGGTAGCTAATAAAAATAGCGGTCAACAAGCCTAAAATCATTCCGATAACCGGAATTAACATCGCTAGTGACACTTGTGCGGTTGAGGTTTGCAGACCGAATTGTGCGCCTGCTTCATTGATATTTTTGACCAGAATATTTTCAATAAAGATTTTTCCGAAGCCGACCGGTAACAACATATAAGTTGCAGTTAAACCGAACGTCAAAATACAGGCTACAGCTCGGCGATCCAATTTTAATTTATTAAAAATACTGAGTAATGGCGGCACCACAATCGGAATAAAGGCAATGTGTACCGGCAACAGGTTTTGTGAAGAGATAGAGAATGCCAATAACACGGCAAGCAAGAGATATTTAAACCAGAAAAGTGTTCTATGGCTAGGCGTATGACCTAAACGCACAATCACTTTGTAGGCAAGCAAATCGGTAATTCCGGATTTAGAAATGGCAACGGCAAAAGCACCTAAAATAGCATAATTCATTGCCACCGAAGCACCGCCACCTAAACCATCGGTAAAAACCGAAACGGTTTTGTTCAGATCCAAGCCCCCAACCAATCCGGCGGTAAGTGCGGAAATAATTAGGGCAATTACAACGTTGATACGCATCAAACTCAGTGCAAGCAGCACGAGAATGGAGATAACAACTTCATTGCTGAATAACATATGTTGTGTTCCTTAAGTTGATTATGAGAAGTTCCATAATTTACTAAAATTTAACCATTTATCAAGAAATTTTTACATCTCAAAGTTGTGGTGGGAAAATATTAGCTTGTTTTAATTTATTCACCATTAAGCAGAATAATTCCGCTGTTTTTTCAGTATCATAAAGTGCAGAATGTGCTTTGCTTGGTTCAAACGGAATGCCGGCATTGTCGCAGGCTGTACGAAGAACGGTCTGACCAAACATAAATCCGGCCAAAGTGGCGGTGTCAAAGGTTGAAAAAGGGTGAAACGGATTGCGTTTGATACCGGTACGATTAATGGCTGCCATTAAAAAATTGTAATCAAACATTGCATTATGGGCGACCAATATCGAACGTTTGCATTCTGCTGCTTTTTGACCACGTCTAACCATTTGAAAGAAGCCTGTCAATGCGGTGAGTTCATCAACAGCTTCTCTTTGCGGATCATCGGGATTGATACCGTTAATTTTTAATGAATTGGGATCAACATTTGCCCCTTCAAAAAGTTTAATTTGAAAGTGACATTTTTCATCGGGATGTAACAATCCTTGCTCATCCATTTTTACAGTGATGGCGGCTAATTCAAGCAGTCCGTCCGTTTGCGCGTTTAAACCGGAGGTTTCAACATCGACGATAACAGGGTAATAACCGCGGAAGCGATGTTTTAGCAGCTGATAATTTATACTGGTTTCTGTAGCGTTATTTTCCGAGGTTTGAGAAAGCGTAGTATCCAAATTATGTTACCTTTAAAAATGACTCACTCCTCGAAAAAGAGGAGTGAGCAGAAAAATAGTGTAATAAGAGAATTAATGATTGCCTAAACCGTCTTTAGCACTCTTATTTTCGATAAATTCGATTTTGTAACCGTCAGGATCTTCAATAAAAGCGATTACAGTTGTTCCGCCTTTTACCGGACCCGGTTCACGTGTTACTTTACCACCGGCAGCTTTCACGGCTTCACAAGTGGCATAAATATCATCAACACCGATAGCGATATGCCCAAAAGCAGAACCTAAATCATATTGGCTAACGCCCCAGTTGTAAGTTAATTCAATTACAGCGGTTTTATCTTCATCGTCATAACCAACGAATGCTAGAGAGTATTTATATTCAGGGTTTTCACTGCGGCGTAAAACGCGCATTCCTAAAACTTCGGTATAGAATTTGATGGAACGTTCGAGATCGCCAATGCGAAGCATAGTATGTAATAAACGCATATTTCCTCCGAAAGATTAATTTAAAGAAAAAACCGAATGATTATGCCATAATATGCGACGTAAATCACAAAATTTTGTAAAGGTTAATTAAATATGTCAGATCACGAACAGTCAAAAATTAAAGTTGCCGGTTTATCGATTTTACCTATCTTTATACTTGCATTAGCTGATTTTTTCTTATTAATAGCAAAACCGGCAGGAGAATCCATTATTTCCCATTTATTAATTGCGGTTTTAGTGGCACAAATGATCGCTCAGGTGATTTTTATCAAAGGGGAAATATGCAACGGACAGCGTTCAAGGTTAAGTCGATGGAATCTTTATTTTTTAATCTTTTGGGTGGGTTGGTTATTGGTAACCTGTTTCCAAGTGAAGGTTTATTTGCCGATTAGATTGGCTTATTGCTGCGGTCTAGCACTCACTTTGACCACTTGGCAGCAGCCTAAAGAAGAGCAATTACGGCGTGCGATTTTATGGTTAGGCGTTGTGATGGGCACTATTGGCTTGATTTTAGCACTGATTCCTCTGTTTTTATTTGAATTGCAGACCAGCTTAACATTTAATCCGTTATTGCAAATTATTGCCGGAATTGCCTTGGTTTATTGGGGGTTGTTGGTTTCTCGTAACAGATTAAATGGATTGATTGAAATTTTACCTTATTTTGTCTTAATTGCTCTGGTAGCCAGCAGTGTATTTGCTTTAGTTGCTATGGCGATTATTCATATTGATGGGGTAAAAACGGACTGGAATGTTCTGTATCTTTCTTTCTATTTTATCTGCCATCTCTTGTTGTTGGCAGCTTGGGCTTATCCATTGATACGTAGAGAAAAAGCACCTTATTGGTTGTTGGCAATCATAATTGTATTAGCTGCTTTTTCTCCGATCTTGTTGTTTTAATTATGTTTTATTGAAGTGGAGCCGTCATCAAACACAATGGATTTGATGATTGGCTTTACTTTTATATCAGAACTATCACTGGCAAATGGCTCCTTGCTGAAAGAGGGCATTTCATCTTCAGGCGTGAAGGTGAGCAGATAATATTGTTGATTCGGCTTCTGTAGCAAGCCACGAAATTTGCGACACATTACCACGAAATTTGCGACATTATAACTGTCGCAGATTTAATGGATCTGCATCTAATTTAAATACCTTTTAAATGCTGTTTAAATAGACCTCCATACCTCTCCAGTCGTATTATTAAGCAGTCAGTCAAATAGAGCTCTATACCTCTCCACATTGCGCCGCAACAGAGCAATGATGTCCTGAACACAAAAAGCAGCAAAAGGAGATTAGAATGAAGTTTAGAACCGAACGTGAAATGATGTTAGAGCTTGCGTTAGTTGCAGAACGTGATGATGCAGCCTTTAAACTCTTTAACCTTAGCCTCGTACTGTCTACTTTCCGAGCTGCCTGCCAGTTTATAAAGTGCCGCAAGGCACTTTATCAGCACTTATAAATGAGATTATCCTCGTATTTGCCACTATAACTTGTCGATGTCTGCACAATAATCCGTTTGTAATCAACAAATGACTGCCAATTATTACCTTTTGTTGCCACAAGCCAATCGACAAACCGCACAAACTCGCTCTTTGTTGAGCTAAAAAAGATGTAAGGCGGGCGCGTTAAGCGAATTAATTCAAGAAAATGAATTAAATCAAAGTAATTTTCTTGCTTATAACTTGCTTGATGTGTACAAAGATAAGGTGGATCAAGTACGAATATTGCTTTTTTATCATTTGCAAATTTTGGCAACAGCTTGCTAAAACTCTCACTAACAACCTCAATCCCATCTAAATAGCCGTCTGCCGTATCGTAGTCGCTCTGTCGCACACAGTTATAAAAGCCGTGCCGATACAGCTCATTGAGAGATTTTATCTGTTGCCCACTAAACAATAACCACGCACATAAAATATGTGGGTCTTTATAACCATTAAATGACTCAATTACATCAATGACTTTGTGACGCATTGCAATATCTAGCCGTTTTTGTCGTGGACAACCTGTCAACAAGTCACTTAATTGTTGTCGCAGACGGTTAATATCATCAATATGTTTAAGCCGCTCAGCATAACCATCAAAATCATTATAAATAACCCGTGCTTTAGGCTTGAGTTGTTTAGCTGCATAACTTAGCAAACCACTGCCGCCGAAGGCATCAACGATTGTCCAACCCTCGCCGTCATTAGCTATCATTTGATTTAACACAGTTTTGAACTGATTTAAGAACATCCGCTTTTGACCAATAAATGGTAGCGGAGCTTGGCTAAAATGACGCATCGTTACCTCCTAAAAAAGCAATAATACTGCGATAAATATCCTGTATCAGCGGTAACGGGATTGCCGAGCGAGCGTTATAACTGTGCAGACAATCGTACATTGTTTTGCCCGAAATATAATGTTGATAACGCAGATTTAACGGAATATTGCTTTTAAATTTGGTCGCTTTTTTGCATACCCAACCATAATTGCCGTAATAAGTTGGGTTGGCGTAACGAATTGGAAAATCTAAAATCTCGTCAAGATAATGCCAAATACGGCTTGCGTAAGGGTTTTCAATGACATAGACCTTTGGTTGATAACGCTTGATAATCTCAATGGTGTTATAAATGCAAAGCTCACCATTAATCCGATTTAAAAAAGACTTGTCGTAACGATACCGTCGCTTTTTAACGTTGACAGCATTAAAGTCCTTGCGGCTGCGAATAGCAAAACGCATATTCCCTTGCCATTGCCAACAGACATTCCCGCTTTTAATTGAGTTAGCGACTGAAAAGCTCTCACAAGGCGGACTTGCTAAAATGACATCGGGCTTCGGTAAACTATCTAACAGATTAAACAGTGCAGATTGCCCAAAAATTTGAGAAAAATCAGCAAGGTTAGCCTGAATAAGTTGTTGATTTTTACCCTCAATATCAATGCCTATTGGGTAAGTTTCAATATTAGAAAAAGATTGAGCTGCTTGAGTGTAACAACCATTTCCACTATCAAACAACGCCCATACGATAATTTTTTGAGTTGCCATAACATCTCCTTGTTATGGCGTTCCGGCGTTCTTGACGCTCCGACACTCAAGTTTGATTAATTTTTGTTACGATTAAATACATTTAACGTTTTACAACGAGTACATTTAATCTCTAAATATTTATTATCTTTTGTGCGTGCCAGTAGCTTTTTACAGCACTTGCAACGCATTTCTTGTAAATCTTTTTGCATAACACGATTCCTAGACAGATTTTTTTGCTATAATCCGCCTGCCTGGCTAGGTAGACGGCAACGGTTATGCAGCCTTGTTCTGCGTTAATCGGGGGCAGGCTTAGTGCCAATAAACCTGTCCTGCCGTTTTAATGGATTGCTACATACCCCCCCCCCCGCAGTGCATTTTTTCATCATATTTTCTTCCTAAAAATTGCCGCCAAATGGTTCGGGCTAAAACGCCAGCCCTCACAACCGTAATTAATCGCCCGCGCGCACCACTCACTACAAAAATAGCGGTTACGGCGCTCGTGGATCAAAAACACTAAGCCTAATGCACCCCACCAGTCGTATTTTTTGCCCTTAGTAAGCTGGTAATAATAGACAATGTGCGACTCGCTCACGCCCGTTAGCGGTATCAAATCCCACTTGCCATCCTCTACATCAATCACTTTTTTACGCACGCCTCCATCACGCACAGATGAGGAGTAGCATTCGTAATAAACATCGCAATCGTAATTGCACTCTTTTTTGATAGCAATCTCACAATGACTGTATTTGCCACGAGTAAATTTGCGGATCAACCAATCGCTCAAGCGGCACCAATAGCTATACAGGCTATGTCCATCACGTTTTCCTTTGTACAACGCCAAAAATACTTGATCCGTCATTGTTGTGCCTCTGCTAATGCTTGCATTTGCGCAATGATGTCATCGTGGATTTTTTGCATATCATCTAATGTTAAATTTGGCTGTTTTAACTCATATTTCCGCATTCGCAGCACACTCATCTGCTCCAGCGTAGCCCGTAACTGTACCGCCTGTTTGAGGATTAGTTTGGTCGCAGTACGTAAATCCAAGCCTGCTGCTTGAGCAAATCCGGTAATATAAACACTTGCCTCACCCTGATAATCTGCTGATTGATAAGCTAATGCAGCCGCTTCACGCGCTTCGTACTCACTTGTAAAACGCGTCCATTTATCAAGATATTGTGCTGCCGTGTTATCAATACTATCAATTAACTGCTGACGTTTTGCGCTAATTAACTCTGCTTGTCGCTGTTGATTCAGCACCCACTTTGTACCGTCCCAGTCGTGCAATGATGAAGGTCTAATCTCAACTTTGCCACCAAGCCAATACGCATCTTGGTTTGTGAGCTGTGCTTGCAATGTACCGTCGTCATCTCGCAGATATAAGTGATTTGGATAATCTGCCTGTGCTTTAGCGACAAGATCATCATAAGTTTTGCCGTGGATTGGTACGACAAACGACGTTTCACGCTTGCCGGTGTTTTGATCAATCACAATTAAATGTGTTAGTGCCATACTAATTACCTCTTTTGTTAACTGTAATTAGCTTATGCAAAACAAAAGCAAATTGATTTTAAACTGGTTTAAAGACGGAGGAAATATGAGACTACCTAACGGCTACGGCTCAGTATTTAAACTTAGTGGCGTGCGGCGTCGCCCATACATTGCCCGAAAAACGGTCGGTTACACTGATAGTGGCAAACAAATTTACAGTGTGATTGGCTATTACGAAACAAAAGAGGAGGCACTAACGGCACTGGCTAACTACAATCAACAAGATATACCAGAGCCGTCAATTACCCTAGCCAAAGTATACCAATTATGGTATCCAATCCACGCACGACAAGTATCATCATCAACCGCCACAAGTTACAAAAATAGCTATAATCATCTTGCCAAAATTAGTGCAATGCCGATCGCAAAAATCAAATATCGCCATCTGCAAGAGGTATTAGATACAATGCGCAGCAAAGGCTTGTCATATGCGAGCCTCAAAAAAGTACGCTCGCTAATCAACCAATTATTTGCCTACGCTATTATTAATGAGTGGATTGATAAGGCTTACGGGCAATATTTGCAGATAGGTAAAAATACCCCTGTACGCCCGCACAAGACCTTTACCCGCCAACAGATCAATCGAGTATGGCAATGTAAGTCCGTTGATACCGATTTAACGCTGATCCTGTTATATACTGGTATGAGGGTTGGTGAGCTGCTGCAACTCAAAAAATCAAACGTCAACCTAAAGCAAAAGTATTTTGACATTGTCACGTCAAAAACAAAATCGGGTATCCGTATTATCCCTATACACCCACTAATTTTTCCGATTGTGGAGCGCAAAATGCGTGAGGATAAGCGGGCAAAATACCTCTTTGTAAATCCTAATCTAACACAACTTACTTACTCACAAGCGGCAACTCAATTTGCTAAAACAATGCAAGCCATTAGGGCAAAACACTCCACGCACGACTGCCGGCATACCGTAGCAACGCTATTAGATGCTGCAGGCGCAAACAAAGTTGCTCGAGATCGCATACTCGGTCACGCATCATCAAATGTCGGTGACGCTGTTTATACACATAAAACCTTGTCGCACCTGCGAAAAACAATAAATTTGCTTAAATAAAGTTACTTTAATGTGCTTTTGATCAAAATTAAAAATGCGTTTAAAGCCTGATTAAACAGGCTTTAAACGTGCTACTTATTTGATCATTACAGCACTATTTTGTATTGAGTTTTGCTAGTTTTTACCGTTTCCCTTATTACCCAAGGGGGAGAGTTGGAATTTAGTGGCAATAGTCTAATCGTAGTGTATCCGACAGCAGTAAATAAAGTTTTATATGTATCAGCAGTAGATACTAATTACTCAGATATAAATATGACTGATGCAACAACAATAATGCGTATAGTATCTAGTACAACAAAAACACAATGCAAGTTAGTTACTCGCTCTGGAATTGGATTGGCAGAATATGTGATGTTTGGAGTCTAGCCAAGGGGGAT
>NZ_KB903746.1 GCF_000379785.1 Gallibacterium anatis DSM 16844 = F 149
GAATACAATTAAAATTAAATGGACTGAGCCCTGTTCAATACAGAATTCAGTCCTTAAAATAACAGTCTAACTTTTAGGGGTCAGATCAAAAAGTGTAGCTTTTTTGATACAACTAAATTAAAAACTCATTACAGCACATCCAACAACTCAACATCAAACACTAAAGTGCTGAACGGTGGGATTGAGGCGCCTGCGCCACGTTCACCGTAGGCAAGGTGGTGAGGAATCACTAAACGCCATTTTGAACCGACAGGCATCATACTTAATGCTTCGATCCATCCAGCGATAACACCGTTTACCGGGAATTCTGCCGGTTGTCCACGTTGTACTGAGCTATCGAAAACGGTGCCGTCAATTAAAGAACCAGTGTAGTGAACACGCACTTTATCGGTTTTTGCCGGGATTTTACCTTCGCCTTTGGTTAAAATTTGATATTGCAAACCGCTGTCCGTTTCAACAACATCCGGATGTTGGCGATTTTCAGCCAGAAATGCCTTACCTGCCTCTTCAATTTCTTTAAATAATAATTTTTGTTTTTCTTCAACACGTTGATGAAGTTCTTGCAATGCAGCAGTGATTTGTTGTTGATCCAAGGCTGCTTCATTTTGATTTAGCGCATCAAAAATACCTTTCGCTACAGCAACTTCATCAATATCTAACTGACTTGAAATTAATTGTTGTCCGATTTGCAAACCGATACCGTAGCTGCCTTTTGCCTCTACGCTTTCTAAACTGACTTGATCAAAAAATTGTTTCGACATAATGTTTCCTTTATTGTTGTGGTAAATGATTATTCTACTTTTCGTGCAAGCAACTCACCGACTTTTACGGCAGTATCTTGATGTAAATATTGCGCGAATTCTACTTGATCCGGCGCGAACAAATTAATAACAGTTGATCCCAAGCGAAATGCGCCCATCTCTGCGCCTTTTTCCAAAGTAACGGCGCCGCTTTCCCCTTTTTCCGGATAAGACCAAGATTTAATCTCTCCCGGACGCGGTGGATTGATAACACCTGCCCAAACCGTGCTGATACTTGCGGTAATGGTTGCACCGACTAAAATTTGCACCATCGGACCGAATTCAGTATCAAAAAGGCAAATAACGCGTTCATTGCGTGAAAACAGATGCGGAATATGTTCCGCTAAAAATGGATTCACAGAATAAAGCTCACCCGGCACATAAATCATTTGGCGTAATGTGCCTGTACACGGCATATGCACGCGGTGATAATCTCGTGGTGAAAGATAGGTGGTGATAAATTGTCCATTTTTGAACAATTCATTCATTTTGTCATCACCTGCCAATAGATCGGTTAAGCTAAAATAGTGCCCTTTCGCTTGAATAAGACGATCCTGCTCGATCTTGCCAAGTTGGCTCACTCTTCCGTCCGCCGGCAAACATAACGCTTTCGGATCTTGATTGATCGGTCTTGCACCTTCTTTTAGCGGTCGAATAAAAAATTGATTAAATGAAGCATAATCTTTAGCATCGGAAAACTGCGCTTCATCCATATTAATACGATATTTTTTAGCAAAAAGACGAATTATCGTATGTGTTACCGCTCCCCATTGTTTTTCTGCTAACCAGCCGGCAGCACGTGTTATCGCCAACTGCGGCAATAAATAATGAAAGGCGACTTTTAATTTATCAAAGTAGGTGATCGTCTTGTTCAATTTGCTTCCCTCTTAAATAGAAAATAAATATAACTCCGTTATTCGGTAAATAGCGGATTATAACAAGTTGGGTCTATTCTGCAATTTTCAAGCAAAGATGTTTATTTTTTCAACTTGAATATATGGCTTTTAATCGCAAAAACTCACAAAAAAATCTGTATTTCCTTTGACTATTGTTGTATCTAACGTTAATATTTGCACCCTATGAAAAAGGTAAAACTACCCTTAACCGTTGATCCGGTTAAATCTGCACAAAGACGTTTGAATTACGAGGGTTATTATTCTCGTAATCAGCTCGTGCGTTTGGCGGAAGCGGTTAATCAAGTGCTGAGTGATGTTGAGGCGGAGTTAAGCTTTACAATTGATCCGCAAAAATTGGTTGTAATGCAAGGCAAAGCGGATGTTGATGTGATGTTGCAATGTCAACGCTGTGGTCAACCGTTTCCTTATCATTTATCTTGCACTTTTAATTACAGTCCAGTGTCTAATTTGGATCAGGCTGATGTGTTACCTGAAATTTATGAACCAATCGAACTTAACGATTTTGGGGAAATAGATTTATTGGCAGTGATTGAAGATGAACTTCTCCTTTCACTTCCGTTGGTTCCAATGCATGAACCAGAACACTGTGAAGTGTCCGAGGACGAACAGGTTTTTGGCGAATTGCCGGAAGAATTGGCAAAGAAACCGAACCCGTTCGCTGTGTTAGCTAGTTTAAAGAAGCAAAAATAGTTAGGAGTATAGCCAATGGCTGTTCAACAGAATAAAAAATCTCGTTCAAGACGTGATATGCGTCGTTCTCACGATGCGTTAACTACTGCTGCGGTTTCTATCGATAAAGAAACTGGTGCGACTCATTTACGCCATCACGTTACTGCTGATGGTTATTACCGTGGTCGTAAAATTAAATAATTTTCGTCTAAAGGTAATACATTGAGTCTAACCATTGCGTTAGATATGATGGGCGGGGACTTTGGTCCCCGTATCACTGTCCCAGCCGCAATCCAAGTGTTGGAGAAATATCCAACGCTTCGCTTTTTGTTTTTTGGCGATCATAACGCCATCCAACAATATCTCCCACAAATTGATAAATCACTTTCACAACGCATTATTGTTCATCATTGCGATCGTCAAATTTTTTCAGATACTGCCATTACTCAAGCCTTACGCTATAGCAAAGGTACTTCCTTGCGCTTAGCCATTGAAGCGGTGCAAAAAAATAGTGCGGTTGCTTGTGTAAGTGCCGGTAATACCGGTGCATTGATGGGGTTATCAAAAATTCTGATTCAGCCTCTTCCGGGAATTCAACGTCCGGCTTTGGTTTCATTGTTACCAACAATGAACGGTCGTCATAGTGTGATGTTGGATTTGGGTGCCAATATTGAAACCAATGCCGAACAGCTATATCAATTTGCCAGAATGGGGGCAATTTTTGCAGAAAATATGTTGGATTTGGTTTATCCTCGTGTGTCATTGCTCAATATAGGCATTGAGGCAATCAAAGGATTACCGGCAATTCGTGAAGCGGCCACCTTGCTTGAAAAAGATATTAACATTAATTACATCGGTTTTATTGAAGGTGATCAGCTGCTTAATCACTATGCTGATGTGATTGTATCCGACGGATTTAACGGTAATATTGCCTTGAAAACACTGGAAGGTACGGCGAAAAATATTATTCAGTTATTGAAACAAAATCAATCCACTCATCCGATATGGTGTACAAACTGGTTTAAACAGATTCTTCGTCATATGCTGAAAGAGAAATATCAGCAATTGCAATCTTTTAATCCGGATAAACATAGTGGCGCATCATTATTAGGCTTGCAATCTGTTATTGTAAAAAGCCACGGCAGTTCAAACAGCAACGCTTTCGCTACCGCAATTGAACACGCTATTACCCAAGTAAACAAAAATATTCCAGAAAAAATACTCAACGAATTACGTTAAGTGTTAACAAAACTTTTGATTATCTCTAAAAGTGCGATAATATTTCCAACAATTTTAATCAGATACTTCAAACATAGGAGCAGCGACAATGGCAGATAAGCAACATCACTACCAAGTAAAAATTCGTTGGACCGGAAATCGTGGCAATGGAACATCAAGCTATACTGCTTATGATCGTGATAGCGAATTAACTGCACCCGGAAAAGATCCTGTTGCTTTAAGTGCTGATCCCGCATTTCGTGGCGATCGCCAACGCTGGAATCCGGAAGAGTTATTACTTGCCGCAGCCTCTGCCTGCCACAAATTATGGTATCTTCATCTTTGTGCTGATGCCGGTATTATTGTCGATGCTTATGAAGATAATGCTGAGGGAACAATGGTAGAAAATGCACGTGGGCATTTTACCCAGATTACTTTAAAACCGCATATTACTTTACGCAATCCATCTGATATTGAACGTGCAAAGCAATTACATCATCAAGCTCACGAAGCCTGTTTTATTGCTAATTCACTCAATTTCCCCGTAAATTGTGAACCGGTTTTTGATTAAAAATATTGGTGTAACGTCTTATGTTATGCCACTTTTCAAACAATAAAATGAGATAACTATGTATAGCAAAATATTAGCGACAGGTAGTTACCTTCCGCAAAAAATTAGAACAAATGCTGATTTAGAAAAAATGGTCGACACTTCTGATGAGTGGATCACGACGCGTTCCGGCATCAAAGAGCGTCGTATCGCAGCAGAAGATGAAACCGTTGCCACTATGGGGGCAAATGCGGCAAAACAGGCATTGCAGACAGCCAATATTGATCCACAGGAAATTGATCTGATCGTGGTCGGAACAACGACAAATTCCCATTCCTATCCAAGTGCAGCTTGTCAAATTCAAGGTATTCTCGGCATTAAAGATGCCATTGCATTCGATGTTGCGGCAGCTTGTACCGGTTTTATTTACGCCTTAAGCGTAGCAGATCAGTTTGTGCGTAATAATCAGGTTAAAAAAGCATTAGTTATTGGTGCAGATTTAAATTCCCGCCATCTTGATGAAACCGATCGCAGTACGGTCGTTCTGTTTGGTGATGGTGCCGGTGCGGTTATTTTGGAAGCAAGCGAAAGTGAAGGCATTATCTCAACTCATCTACACGCCTCTTCCGATATGGAGGGAATGTTAGCTTTATCACAGACTCAACGTAACGATGAAAAATCCGGTTATATTACTATGCAAGGTAATGCCACCTTCAAATTAGCGGTGAGTCAATTATCCAATGTGGTTGAGGAAACACTAAGCTCAAATCATCTTGATAAGAAAGATATTGACTGGTTGGTGCCGCATCAAGCTAATTTACGCATTATCAGTGCCACCGCCAAGAAATTAGATATGGATATGTCGCAAGTGGTAATAACGCTTGATCGTTATGCCAATACCAGTGCTGCAACCGTGCCGACAGCGCTGGATGAAGCGATTCGTGACGGTCGTATCAAGCGTGACCAACTGTTATTACTGGAAGCATTCGGTGGTGGTTGGACTTGGGGTTCAGCATTAGTCCGTTATTAAGTTTTTATAATTACAAAAAGGTTATTCAATGAAAAAATTTGCAATGGTTTTCCCTGGACAGGGCTCTCAATCTGTAGGAATGTTGGCGGAATTAGCTGCACAATATCCGATTGTAGAAGAAACATTTAAACAGGCTTCCGAAGTGTTGGATTATGATCTTTGGGCATTGGTACAGCAAGGTCCAGCCGAAGAATTGAATAAAACGTGGCAAACTCAGCCGGCGTTATTAGCAGCTTCAGTCGCTATTTTCCGTGTATGGCAACAGCAATATCCGGATTTACAACCTACAGTGATGGCTGGGCATAGTTTAGGTGAGTATTCCGCATTGGTTTGTGCCGGTGTCATTGATTTTCAAGATGCTATCAAATTGGTGCAATTGCGTGGAAAATTGATGCAGCAAGCTGTGCCTGAAGGAACGGGGGCGATGTATGCCATTATCGGTTTAGATAATGAAAAAATTATTGCTGCCTGCCAACAAGCTGCCGAAGGAGAAGTGGTTGCCGCAGTGAATTTTAATTCGCCGGGGCAAGTTGTTATTGCCGGCAATAAGGCAGCTGTTGAACGTGCCGCTGCTTTATGTAAAGAGGCTGGCGCCAAACGTGCATTGCCGTTAGCGGTAAGTGTACCTTCACACTGTGCATTAATGAAACCTGCCGCTGATCAACTGGCGGTGGCATTGGAATCTATCTCATTTAAACAACCTCAAGTTGCAGTGATTAATAATGTTGATGTCAAAGCAGAAAATGATCCTGATGCAATTCGTCACGCATTAGTACGCCAACTTTATAATCCTGTGCGTTGGACTGAAACCGTAGAAAAAATGGATCAGCAAGGTATTGAGCTTACGTTTGAAATCGGACCAAACAAAGTGCTTACCGGATTAAATAAACGCATCAGTGCCAATATCCAGCCCTACGCTGTTAATGACACTGCTTCCCTTGCCGAAGTGGAAAACTTAAAAAATGCATAAAAAATGAAAGGAGAAATTATGCAGAAAATCGCATTAGTAACAGGTGCCAGCCGAGGAATCGGGAGAGCTATCGCTGAAGAGTTAGTCAATAAAGGGTTTACCGTCATTGGTACTGCAACCAGCGAAAAAGGTGCTGACGCCATTTCCGATTATTTAGGCGAAAATGGAAAAGGGTTAGTATTAAATGTGACCTCTTTGGAATCTATCAACGCATTATTAGAACAAATTAAACAACAGTTCGGTGATATTGATGTACTTGTCAATAACGCCGGCATCACTCGCGATAATCTAATGATGCGAATGAAAGAAGAAGATTGGGATATTATTTTGCAAACCAATTTAAGTTCTGTTTTCCATCTTTCAAAAGCGGTGTTACGCAGTATGATGAAAAAACGCTTCGGTCGTATTATTAGCATCGGTTCTGTTGTCGGTTCAATGGGGAATCCCGGACAAGCCAATTATTGTGCAGCTAAAGCCGGCATTATCGGCTTCTCTAAAGCCTTAGCAAAAGAAGTTGCTTCTCGCGGCATTACAGTGAATGTTGTAGCGCCGGGTTTTATTGCTACCGATATGACGGATGCACTTACCGAAGAACAAAAAGCCGCAACATTGGCGCAAGTGCCGGCGGGTCGTTTAGGTGAGCCTAAAGATATTGCTAAAGCAGTTGCTTTTTTAGCTTCTGATGATGCCGCCTATATTACCGGCGAAACATTACATGTAAACGGTGGTATGTATATGAATTAATAAGCTGTTATGATTTTGTAACAGCAAAGCATATTCCGGCAATACGATAACCTTGGGTTAAACAAAAAGCATAGCAATCGAGTTCGCTTAATGTTAGAATTGCCATCGAGTATGTAACTTTGGTCAATGTATGCATACAGATTTTGACCTTCTTGTTAGAGGCGAGGTTAGACCTCTAATTTAACAGTTGCAACTTAATTTATTATGCATACAATTTCTCCTCTTGCAGAACAAATAAATAGGGAATTAACAAATGAGTATTGAAGAACGCGTAAAAAAAATTATTGTTGAACAATTAGGCGTTAAAGAAGAAGAAGTGAAACCGGAAGCATCTTTTGTTGAAGATTTAGGTGCTGATTCTTTAGATACTGTTGAATTAGTAATGGCTTTAGAAGAAGAATTCGATATCGAAATTCCTGATGAAGAAGCTGAAAAAATTACTACTGTTCAATCTGCTATCGACTACGTTCAAAGCAACCAATAATTTCAGTAGAGTTTTCGATGAAAAAGGATTATCTCTTTGAGGTAATCCTTTTTGTTATTGCGTTTTTTAATCCGGCAACCTATGCAAATTGTATCGAGTTTTCCAACTCTTTCGCCGTTAAATTTGCCTGATGAGTTGCTAATTTGGGTAAAGTTGCCATAAGCTAATCACTGCCCTGATTTGGAAGAAAATGACATCTTTCCCAATTAAAACGTTCTATCGATGTGAGTGACGTGGTTTCAACCTTAGGAGATGTTGATGAATCCATTAATTATTGGAATTATCCTTTGCATTTTTTCTCAAATTCTATTCAGCTCCTTATTTTTATTCAGCTATGCAATGCAACCACTTTCCGGTGTCTCTATCTTTGCTTTGCGCATTATCGTTACCTTCTTCGGTTTCTGGTTATTGACACTTTTAAGTTCACAGCGAAAAGAAATCTTGCCATTTATTCGGCAAAAACTTGGCACATCGTTCAAAAACTGGGCAATGATGTTAATGGGTACCGCTATTTTGGCGAGCCAGCTTTGTTTATTTATGTGGGCTCCGATTAATGGGGAAGGATTAAATGTCGCAATGGGTTACTTCCTATTCCCGTTAATGATGGTTTTTTTCGGCAAATTAATTTGGAAAGAACAACTGACTAAACTGCAACTACTCGCCCTAATCCTTGCTGTTTGTGGCATTTTAAATCAGCTTTATCACACGCACGCTTTTTCGTGGACAACATTATGGGTGGTTTTACTTTATCCGCCTTATTATCTCTCAAGAAGAATGCTTAACATTCCTGCGTTGCTTGGTCTGACTTTTGATTTAACCTTTATTGCGCCTTTTGCGTTGTTCTATTTATTGCCACAACAAGAGATTTGGCAATTAATAGCTTCCGAATCTCGTTATTGGTTATTGCTGCCATTATTAGGTGCGGTAAGCGCCTTATCTATGACATTTAATATTCGTTCCAGTGCTATTTTGCCAATGAAGCTGTTCGGCTTATTAAGTTATATTGAGCCATCACTTCTATTTGTGCTTTCAATAACCATTTTAGGAACGGTGATGCCGACAGAAGCCTATATCAGTTATGGACTTATCTGGAGCGCATTATTAGTGTTGGCAATTAATGGTTTCATCGCTCCAGTTAAGCCTAAACTTAAAACAGTATAAAACTACTCTTGTTCCTTCAAAAAGCGAATTCTATGACGAGCTTGAATATATTGTTTACGTTTTTGAATTCGCTTTAACAACATCAAACGACGAATTCTTAATGTTTTGAAATTTTTAAGTGAACCTCTTCTCACTCGACGCATCTGATCTCCTCCTGTATCAAAATACTCTCATAAAAAAACACCTTACCATTATGATCTGACCCCGAAAAGTTAGACTGTTATTTTAAGGACTGAATTCTGTATTGAACAGGGCTCAGTCCATTTAATTTTAATTGTATTCTTTCCTCATTGTAATAACGAACATATTCTTTGATAACAGATTCAAGTTCTTCAATG
>NZ_KB903747.1 GCF_000379785.1 Gallibacterium anatis DSM 16844 = F 149
GCACACCACCAAAATAGCTTTCATCTAACTCTACTTCGCCATCGAAAAGTTCATGTGCTTGTAGTGCTAAATGATGGCTGATAACGAGACGAATTTTTCGATAAAACAAGATGGCAGTATTGGCTTNAATGCCAAGCAAATCTGCTGCTGATCGTGCTGTTACTTCTAATACAAAAAATTCAAGCAGTTTTCTTTGTATAGATTTCTTTAGTTTACAATTGGTTATCTTCATTTTTGTAGCTTAGCATAAGTGCTAATCTACTTCAGCCCCTTAAAATCCGATGCTGCGATGGATAACGCATTGCTTTTTAAAGAAGAAATATCTTCTTTAACCAGATTAAAATCAATATTTGAAACCGTGTTTTTTAATGAAACGACTTTATCTTTGATTGCATCAAAATCTATTCCAGTTACTTTTTCTTTTAGTGAAAGCACTGTCTCTTTTACAGTCTCGATTCCAGAATCGAACATTAATACCTCCCAAGGGCAAAAATCGAAAAATAAAATGTGTTATTACTTAAGTTATTTCAGTTTTGTGGTTGAAAAGATTAACTTAGTTAGTTGAAAAATGAATTTTTATATAATACCTATAAAAGGTGAAAAATAGTAACCTAACTATATCAGTAAATTGATTAATTCTCTATATTATTAGATAGGCGTTAATTTCTGGTCTAACCTCTAATAAAGGGAAGAATAAGCGTGGGTAAACGTTAGAAATAAAAAAGGGCGTATTTTTGAAAACACGCCCTGATTGAGAGTTTATTTTAATTTTTTAACTCGGGAGTTAAACAAGGTTGTAGTTTGGTAAGAATTTGTTTGGTGATACGAGAACCACCGGCGACAATATTGCCTGATTTGAGGTAGTTGTGTCCGCCGACAAAATCGGTTACTAAACCGCCGGCTTCACGAACAATTAAGTCACCTGCTGCGCAATCCCAAGGTTTCAATCCCATTTCAAAATAGCCGTCAATACGACTTGATGCTACATAGCAAAGATCCAATGCAGCTGAACCTGTGCGGCGGAAATCAGCACATTCTTCGATTAATGCGCCGATCATTTCAAGATGAACAGGAATATAGCGTTTGATTTTGAATGGGAAGCCGGTAGCAATAATTGCACCGTTTAATTCGGTACGGCTATCCAAGCGTAAGCGATATTCATTTAACTTCGCTCCTTCGCCGCGAACCGCTGTGAACAATTCATTACGGATTGGATCATAAACTACGCCGACTTCAGTACGACCTTTAACGCGAACAGCGATTGAAATGGAAAAATGCGGTAAACCTTTTACAAAGTTAGTGGTTCCATCCAGCGGATCAATAACCCATTGCACTTCGTTATCGCCTTCCAACGCACCGCTTTCTTCGCCAATAATGGTGTGGGTTGGATAAGATTTACGAATAATATCAATAATGGCAGCTTCAGAGGCGCGATCTATATTGGTGACATAATCATTAGCACTTTTTTCTCTGGTTTCGATTTCATCTCGGCGCTCAAAACCTTTGGCAACAATGTTGCCTGCCTTTCGTGCAGCACGAATGGCAATATTTAACATTGGATTCATTATTTTCTCCACTGGATTTTAAAGAACGGATTTAAGTTTGATAAATTTCGGCGTGCATTATAGGGAATGTTGGTTTAAATTGCGAGTCATTTTCTTAAGGAAAATATGTTAAAATCCGCCATTATTTTTATCCAATCGTTTCATTATGTCATTAGATCAGATCAAAATTGTATTAGTTGAAACATCTCATCCGGGGAATATCGGCTCTGCGGCGAGAGCAATGAAAACGATGGGATTATCTCAACTTTATTTAGTTTCACCAAAAGTCCAGCCTAATGAAGAAAGTATTGCCTTGTCTGCTGGAGCGGATGATGTAGTTAGACAGGCTCATATTGTCCCTTCTTTTGAAGAGGCGATTGCTGATTGTTCATTGGTAATTGGTACCAGTGCGAGAGCTAGACACCTGTCAACCACTGCTGTAACGCCGCGAGATTGTGGGGAGTTGGCGATTGTACGTTCGACACAAGGAAAAGTGGCAATTGTTTTTGGTCGTGAACGGATCGGTTTAACTAATGAGGAACTGTTGAAATGTCATTATCATCTTAATATTCCAGCAAATCCTGAGTATTCTTCATTAAATTTAGCGATGGCGGTGCAATTAGTCAGTTATGAAGTAAGAATGGCGTATTTGCAAAAACAGCAAGGTTATCAATTACATCATTCACAAGTTGCAGAGATACCGGCAAAAGGCGTGGTAGCAGAGGAGTTAGAATATTTCTTTAATAAAACGGAACAGATTTATCAGCAACTTGGTTTTATTCAAAACAGTGCGGTAATGAAAAAATTACGCCGTTTGTATTTGAGAACAGCAATTCAACGTAATGAACTGAATATTCTGCAAGGAATGTTGACCGCAGTAGAAAAAGTGATAACGGAAAATCATCGGAAATAGCAATAGTTAAAAACGGCGTAATAATACTTGACTGTTTTAGTAGGTTATGTGAAAATTTCCCACGTTTTAACAAGGTTAGGGAATTTGCGATGAAACTTACTTCAAAAGGGCGTTATGCAGTGACAGCAATTTTAGATATTGCGTTAAATGCAGGCAGCGGCCCTGTTACTTTAGCGGATATCTCTGAACGTCAAAAAATATCACTTTCTTATTTAGAACAATTATTTGCGAAATTACGTCGTCACGGTTTGGTTAAAAGTACTCGTGGGCCTGGTGGTGGCTATCAATTGGGCTATGCCAGCGAAGAAATTTCGATTGGTATGATTATTTCTGCAGTAAATGAGAATGTCCAAGCCACAAAATGTAAAAGCAAAGGAAATTGTCAGGATGGCGTTCAATGTTTAACCCATTCATTATGGCAAAAACTAAGTGATCGTATCGAAGATTTTTTAAATGAAATTACTGTCGCTGAATTGGTCAGTTCTCAACAAGAAAAAATGCAGCAGCGTTATCGCGCTGAGATCAGCGTACAGCAACATCTCGAAAGTATAGAAAGTTAAGCAACGTGCTTAACGAATTAATCGGAGTGAAAATGAAATTACCTATTTATTTAGACTATGCGGCAACTTGCCCTGTCGATGAACGTGTTGCAAAAAAAATGATGGATTATTTAACCATTGACGGAACATTCGGTAATCCGGCATCACGTTCGCATAAATTTGGCTGGCAAGCTGAAGAAGCAGTGGATGTCGCGCGTAATCATATTGCAGATTTAATCGGTGCGGATGCTCGTGAGATTGTGTTTACTTCCGGCGCAACTGAATCTGATAACTTGGCAATTAAAGGTGCGGCGCATTTTTATCAAACCAAAGGAAAACATATCATTACTTCAAAAACGGAGCATAAAGCGGTTTTGGATACTTGCCGCCAGTTGGAGCGCGAAGGCTTTGAAGTCACTTATTTATCTCCGAAATCAGACGGTTTAATCGATTTGGATGAACTTAAAGCGGCAATGCGTGATGACACCATTTTAGTGTCAATTATGCACGTAAATAATGAAATCGGTGTGATCCAAGATATTGAAAAAATTGGTGAAATTTGTCGTGAACGTAAGATTATTTTCCACGTTGATGCGACACAATCCGTTGGTAAATTACCGATTGATTTATCAAAATTGAAAGTAGACTTGATGTCTATGTCGGGGCATAAACTTTATGGGCCGAAAGGTATTGGTGCATTATATGTACGCCGTAAACCACGTGTGCGTTTAGAGGCGATTATTCACGGCGGTGGTCACGAAAGAGGAATGCGTTCAGGTACATTGCCGGTTCACCAAATTGTAGGTATGGGTGAAGCATATCGTATCTGCAAAGAAGAAATGGCGACTGAAATGCCACGTTTGACTGCGTTGCGCGATCGTTTATACAACGGTTTAAAAGATATTGAAGAAGTTTATGTCAACGGTTCAATGGAACATCGTGTCGGCACAAATTTAAATATGAGCTTCAATTATGTCGAAGGTGAATCTTTAATGATGTCATTGCGTGATATCGCAGTATCATCCGGTTCAGCCTGTACTTCTGCCAGCTTAGAGCCGTCTTATGTTTTGCGTGCTTTAGGCTTAAATGATGAGTTGGCACATAGTTCAATTCGTTTTACCGTAGGACGGTATACCACTGAAGAAGAAATTGACTACACCATTGATTTAGTGAAAAAAGCAGTCGCTAAATTGCGTGAACTTTCACCGCTTTGGGATATGTATAAAGAAGGCGTGGATTTTAGCACTGTTGAATGGTCTGCACATTAATAGGAGAAAATTATGGCATATAGTGAAAAAGTAATCGATCATTATGAAAATCCACGTAATGTCGGATCATTTGATAAAAAAGATCCGGCAGTCGGTAGCGGTATGGTTGGCGCGCCGGCGTGTGGTGATGTAATGCAGTTACAAATTAAAGTGAATGATAACGGCATTATCGAAGATGCTAAATTCAAAACTTACGGTTGTGGTTCTGCGATCGCTTCCAGCTCATTAATCACCGAATGGGTAAAAGGCAAATCATTGGATGAAGCGCAAGCAATTAAAAACAGTGATATTGCTGCTGAGCTTGAATTGCCGCCGGTAAAAGTGCACTGCTCAATTCTTGCAGAAGATGCGATTAAAGCAGCAATTGCCGATTATAAAGCAAAAAATAGTAAATAAATTTTTGGGTGCTATCGTGAGATAGCACCTTGCTCATTTAGGAGATTACGATGGGAATTTCATTGACCGAAAGTGCAGCACAGCGTGTAAGAGATTTTTTAGCGAATCGAGGCAAAGGAATTGGGCTGCGTTTAGGTATCAAAACTTCCGGTTGTTCCGGCTTGGCGTATGTTTTAGAGTTTGTTGATACATTGAATGAAGATGATCAGGTTTTTGAAGACAACGGCGTAAAAATTATTGTCGATAATAAAAGTTTGGTCTATTTGGACGGCACACAGCTCGATTTTGTGAAAGAAGGATTAAATGAAGGTTTTAAATTTACTAATCCTAATGTCAAAGATCAGTGCGGTTGTGGTGAAAGTTTTCACGTATAAGTATTGATAGAATTCTAAGTTATTGAAAAAATTATGTTTAATCCATTTGAACTATTTTCATTGCCGGTAAGTTTTCAAATCGATCCGACACAATTATCTCAACAATATTTGCAATTGCAAAAGCAGTTACATCCGGATAATTTTTCAACAGCGAGCGAACAGGAACAGCGTTTGGCTCTGCAGAAATCAACACAAGTGAATGACGCTTATCAGATCTTAAAAGATCCTATTCTACGCGCAGAAGCGATTCTTTCTTTAGCTTTAGATAAAGCGGTGGACAGTGAAAATACTACACACGATCTTGAGTTTTTAATGCAGCAAATGGAATTGCGTGAACAGCTTGAACAAGCACAGCAACAGCAGGATCAGGCGTTGCTGGCGCAGCTTAATTCACAAGTGCAGAAAAGTTATCAAGAAAATATCAAGACTTTGTCGGATAGCATTGAACGGCAGGATTGGAATAGTACTAAACAGACTATTGATAGATTAAAGTTTATCCGAAAATTACAACAAGAAATTGAACGTTTAGAAGAAAAATTATTTGATTTTTAACAGTGGGAAATAAGGTAAATGGCATTATTACAAATTGCGGAACCCGGACAAAGTGCTGCTCCGCATCAAACTCGATTAGCTGTCGGCATTGATCTCGGTACGACCAATTCATTGGTTGCAACTGTGCGCAGCGGTAAAGCGGATATTTTGTTAGATGAAAAGGAGCGCGCATTAATTCCTTCCGTTGTTTATTATGGCGCGGAACAACCGATGGTTGGCTATGAAGCCAAAGCGAATGCCGGACAAGATCCGCATAATACAATTATTTCTGTAAAACGTCTGATTGGACGTAGTTTGGTGGATGTGCAGAGCCGTTACCCGAATTTACCTTATCGTTTCCAAGCGAGTGAAAACGGCTTGCCGATGATTGTTACTCAGCAAGGCGTTCGCAGCCCAATTGAGGTATCAGCCGATATTTTACGCCGTTTAAGTTCATTGGCAGAAAAGCGTTTAGCCGGTGAATTGGTTGGTTGTGTGATCACTGTGCCTGCCTATTTTGATGATGCACAGCGTCAAGGCACAAAAGATGCAGCACGTTTAGCCGGTTTAAATGTGTTGCGTTTATTAAATGAACCGACTGCCGCCGCCATTGCTTATGGTTTGGATAGCGGACAGGAAGGCGTGATTGCGGTTTACGATCTTGGTGGCGGAACGTTCGATATTTCCATTCTTCGTTTAAGCAGGGGCGTTTTTGAAGTGTTGGCAACCGGCGGTGATACAGCACTCGGTGGCGATGACTTCGACCATCTGCTAGCGGATTATTTAGCGCAACAGGCAGATTTTATTGCTTCAACTGATCAAGAAAAACGCCGTTTATTGGATCTAGCTACCCAAGTAAAAATCGATTTAACACAAGCGGAAAAAGTTGAAGTCAATCTAAACAATCATTCGATTGTGATGGAGAGAGCAACATTTAATAGTCTTATCCAGCCATTAGTAAAACGTACTTTATTAGCGTGCCGTCGTGCATTGAAGGATGCCGGCGTTTCTGTTGATGAAGTGATTGAAACGGTAATGGTGGGCGGTTCTACTCGCGTGCCGTTTGTGCGTGAACAGGTCGCTGAATTTTTCGGAAAAGCGCCTCTAACATCGATTGATCCGGATAAAGTAGTGGCACTAGGTGCAGCTATTCAAGCGGATATTTTAGTTGGCAACAAGCCTGATAGTGAAATGTTGTTGTTGGATGTCATTCCGTTATCGCTCGGGATTGAAACAATGGGCGGATTGGTGGAAAAAATTATTCCACGTAATACGACAATTCCGGTCGCTAGAGCTCAGGAATTTACGACCTTTAAAGATGGACAAACTGCAATGTCGGTGCACGTTGTGCAAGGTGAACGTGAACTGGTACAGGATTGCCGTTCTTTAGCCAGATTCAGTTTAAAAGGTATTCCTCCGATGGTTGCAGGTGCAGCACACGTACGGGTAACTTATCAAGTGGATGCCGACGGTTTACTGAGTGTAACGGCGATGGAAAAATCTACCGGCGTTCATTCTTCAATTCAAGTGAAGCCGTCTTACGGTTTGACTGATGAAGAAATTACACAAATGATTAAGTCTTCGCACGAAAACGCTAAAGCGGATATGCAAGCGCGTGAATTGGCAGAGCAGCGAGTTGAGGCAGCGCGCGTATTGGAGAATGTGTATAGTGCATTGGCGGAAGATGCGGCATTATTAAATGAGCAGGAGTTGGCGGAAGTCAGAATGGCGGTAGAAAAATTGGAACAGTTGCAGCATCAGGAAGATAGCCAAAAAATTGCAGAAGGCATTAAACAATTAGATCAAGCGACTCGAAATTTTGCTGCTAAAAGAATGGATAATTCGATAAAACAAGCATTGGCCGGTCATTCGGTTGAGCAATTTACCGAATAAAATAATAAAAGGAAAACAGTATGCCAAAAATTGTATTTTTACCTAATGAAGAACATTGTCCGGAAGGAATGGTTATTGATGCTGAAACTGGCGAAAGCATTTTAGATGCCGCTTTACGCTCCGGAATTGAGATTGAACACGCTTGTGAAAAATCGTGTGCCTGTACAACTTGCCACGTGATTGTGCGTGAGGGTTTTGATTCATTGAATGAAAGCTCAGATTTGGAAGACGATATGTTGGATAAAGCGTGGGGGTTGGAAGTGGATAGCCGTTTAAGTTGCCAAGCCATTGTCGGCGATGAGGGTTTGGTGGTTGAGATTCCACGTTACACCATTAACCACGCGAAAGAGGAGCATTAAGATGAAATGGCAAGATTCACAGCAAATTGCAGAAGCATTGTATGATCGTTTTCCTGATCTTGATCCGCGAACCGTTCGTTTCACTGATTTGCACCGTTGGATTTGTGAATTGGAAGAGTTTGATGATGATCCGGAGAAATCAAATGAAAAAATCCTTGAAGCGATTTTTTTGTGTTGGTTAGATGAATTTGAGTAGTTTGTTTTGATCTAAAATAGAGAATTTGCTTATATTCACGATAAATTCAATAGGATAAAAGGTGCTAATAAGCACCTCAGACTGCTGACAAACCTCTAGACATACCTCTAGAGGTTTGATCTAATAGGCATATCGAAAAAAGGAAATGCCTATGCTCAAAAATACACCCTCACTCCAATATGAAATCGAGATGATAAGTCTCGAACAACTCGTTCCAAAAGACC
>NZ_KB903748.1:0-18353 GCF_000379785.1 Gallibacterium anatis DSM 16844 = F 149
GCATTAAATCATGCCATGCTGACAACGGAAAGAACGAGGAAGATGTTGTTTCACTCAGACCAAGGCAGTATTTATGGGAGTGAGTCATTTATACGATGTGTGAAACAGCATGGTTTGATACAAAGTATGAGTCGCCGAGGAAATTGTTGGGATAATGCACCGATGGAACGCTGGTTTAGGAGTTTTAAATATGAATGGATGTTAAAGGGCGGTTATTCTTCATTAGATGAAGCCAAGGAAGATATTAAACAGTATGTGTTTTACTATAACAGGGTGAGACCGCATAGCTATAATCAAGGATTACCGCCAGTTTTAGCGAAAAAACCTATTAGGGACTGCTGATTTAGTGGATCACTACAGTTCTTTGCCTACTTTCTTACACAAGTAAGAAAGTAGGTCGTCTTTAGGCGAAATCCAAACTATCCACAAGTAAGAAAGTCGGTTGAAACAAAACCTCACATCCAATTCAACTGCTTCAAAATCACAATCCCAATAGCAGAACTCACAATCGCACCAATGGTAGTGATGCCAACAATATTAGCAGCGGTTTTGGCATTGCCGCCCATACTCCGTACCATTGGGTAACTGGCGACGGCAACCGGTGTGGCGCTCATTAAGAAAATCACGCCTAAACTGATGTTGTCTAAATTAAAGACACGTGCGAAAACCACCATCACTAACGGTGCAAAAAAGATGCGTCCGATACTGGATTGAAAAGCAATTTTTGAAGAGGTATCCATTCCTTTTAAATCCAAGCTGGCACCGGTGCAGAGCAGTGCCAACGGTAATGTCATTCGGGAGAGGTAATCGCCGGTGCTGATCAGCGGTTTAGGAATAGTGAAACCGAGTTTGCTGATGAGTAATGCCAACACAATCGAAATGACCAATGGGTTTTTCGCAATTTGGCGCAAGATGTGCATTAGGTTCGGTTTGCCGTTGGCAGCAAGTGAACGGCTTAGGGTAATCACCGCTAAAATATTGTATAAAATGGTGATGACCGCCGTATAAACCGATGCGGTAGCGATGCCGGCGGAGCCGTAGGCGTTGGCACAGAGCGATAAGCCGATAATGCCGCTGTTGCCACGAAAAACGCCTTGCACGAAGGTGCCGCGTTCACGTTTATCTTCGATATGTTTGGCGGCGTAAAATTCAGACAGTAAGAAAATAATGATACAGCCGAGATAACCGACAGACACCATTTTGAGCTGTGCGGCATAATCGGTCGGATGTTGCACAATGCTGAGGAAGAGCAGTGCCGGCAAGGTGATGTTGAAAACTAATTTTGATCCCTGTTGGCTGAATTGATCGTTGATCATTCCGATACGGCGCAGATAGATTCCTAAAAACAGCATTAAAATATTGGGCAAGGTGACGCCGATAGAAAATGATATGGATGCTAGAAATCCCTCCATTTTTACCTCACTTGTCGGGTTAACATAGCAACGAGGAGTTAGCTCATTGTGAAGAAAAAAGTGTGCTGATGAAAATGATCAGCACACGTCGCCATTATTTTATGTTTCGTTGCGAAACGAATTGAAAGGAAATTAACCTAAAATTTCTGCCAATTTTGCACTGACAGCATCAACGGTTAAGGTACCGTCAAGACGAAAATAGGCAGTTTTACCGGCATCCGCTTCTTTTTTATAGTAATCAACTAATGGTTGTGTTGTTGAGTGATAAACTTTTAAACGATCCAATACGGTTTCAGGTTTGTCATCGGCACGGATAATTAAATCTTCGCCGGTAACGTCATCTTTACCTTCCACTTTAGGCGGATTGTAAACAATGTGGTAGCTGCGTCCGGACGGTTGGTGTACACGACGACCGCTCATACGTTCCACAATCACTTCATCCGGCACATCAAATTCCAATACGAAGTCGATCGCAATACCGGCAGCTTTTAAAGCGTCCGCTTGAGGAATAGTGCGTGGGAAGCCGTCTAATAAGAAACCTTTTGCGCAATCAGGTTGTGCAACACGATCTTTAACCAATGCGATGATTAAATCATCCGGCACTAATTTACCGGCATCCATTAACACTTTTGCTTGTTTGCCTAAATCAGAGCCGGCTTTGATTGCGGCACGCAACATATCGCCGGTTGAGATTTGTGGAATACCGTATTTATTCATAATGAATTGGGCTTGTGTGCCTTTGCCTGCGCCCGGTGCGCCTAAAAGAATAATTTTCATAGATACCTCTTGTCGTTCAAAAATGTGAATACCTTACCTGTATGTGGTAGTAAACACAAGCTAAATTAAAAATTTATTGCTCGGTTGTTGCTGCTTTGTAAGGAGCGACCCAAAACAGGCACAGCATTCCCGGAATCGCCAGCACGAAACAGAGCAGATAAAAGTGATAATAACCTAATTGTTCAATCAGCCAACCTGCGCTTGAGCCCAATAATGTGCGGGGCAGTGCCGCTAAACTGGTGAATAAGGCTAATTGGGTGGCGGTATAAAGCGGATTGGTTTCTCTTGCCATAAAGGCAACAAAGGCGGCGGTGCCTAAGCCGATACCGATATATTCGCCACCGACTACCAACGCTAACGCGAACAGTTCAAAATGTCCGACTTGTTGGAATTGCCCGAAATGCGCCAACCAAGCGAAGCCTAAAATGGTGAGAATTTGCACCAGCCCGAACCACCATAACGCTTTATTGATGCCGATTTTTAACATCAAAATACCGCCGACAATACTGGCGATCAACATTGGCCATAAACCGGCGTTTTTGGCGATGAGCGCAATATCCAAACTGCTGTATCCCATATCGATATAAAAAGGGGTCAGTAATGCGGTTGCCATTGTGTCGCCGAGTTTATACAGGCACATAAACGACAACACTAAAATCAGCTGTTTTGTACCTTTGCGTTGGTAAAATTCGGTAAAAGGTTCGATTACGGTCTGTTTTAGGGTTTTCGGCGGTGCCGCTTTCAGTAGCGGTTCACGAGCGATAAAGAGTGTTGCCAGTAAACCGGGCAGCATAAAAAGAGCGGTGATAATAAAGACGCTGTACCAGCTGTAATAAGCACTTAAAAAGATCGAGAGCGAGGCAGGCACTAATCCGGCAAGACGATAGGCATTAACGTGAATCGAGTTTCCTAGCCCCAGTTCATTGTCGCTTAAAATTTCACGTCGATAGGCATCCAGAACAATATCTTGCGTTGCAGAGAAGAAAGCCACAATGGTGGAAAGTGCGGCTATCATTGTTAAATCTTGTTGCGGTGTCAGCCAAGCAAATGTCAGCAGAGTAAACAGCAACAGTAATTGAAACAGAAAAATCCAACCTCGCCGCCGACCTAACAGCGGTAAGGCGTAACGGTCGAGCAGTGGCGACCACAAAAATTTCCAAGTGTAGGGTAAGTTGATTAAGGTGAACAGACCGATCGTTTTTAGATCGACCTGTTCGCTGCGCAGCCAGTAGGGAATCAGGCTGACTAAAATATAGAGCGGTAAACCGGAACTAAAACCGGTAAATACACAAATAAGCATATTACGGCTAAAAATTTGCTTGGAAACGGAGGTATTTACCGGCATAGGTGGTTCCTGATTAATCTTTATATCCGTTCGGATTATTTTTTTGCCAATTCCAAGTGTCGCGCATCATCTGTTCCAAATCACGATCGGTTTTCCAACCCAGTTCTTTTAATGCTAATGATGGATCAGAATAGCAAACGGCAATATCGCCTGGACGGCGGTCAGTTAGACGATATGGGATCTTAATATTATTTACCTTTTCAAAGGCGTGTACCATATCTAATACGGAATAACCGGTTCCTGTACCTAAATTATATATATGCAGACCAGCATCATTTTCGTGACGATTCAGTGCCTTAAGATGCCCGACTGCTAAATCAACCACGTGAATATAATCACGCACACCAGTGCCATCGTGGGTTGGATAGTCACTACCAAAGACGGAAAGTTGTTGTAATTTACCAATTGCCACTTGGCTGATATACGGCAAAAGATTATTTGGAATACCGTTCGGATCTTCACCGATCAAACCGCTTTCGTGCGCACCGACCGGATTGAAATAACGCAAGATGGTCATACTGAATTGAGGAATGGCTTTCACCACATCCATAATGATACGTTCCACCATAAATTTTGATGTGCCGTAAGGGTTGGTGGTGCCGCCGACTTTGCATTGTTCGGTAATCGGGATAATTTCCGGATCACCATAAACGGTGGCGGAAGAGCTGAAAACAAAATTGAAAACACCGGCTTGACGCATTTCATCAAGCAGCGTCAACGAGCCTTCAACATTATTACGATAATACTCAATCGGTTTGACCACGCTTTCGCCTACCGCTTTTAAGCCGGCAAAATGGATCACGGATTCAATGTTATGGTCGGCAAAAATGCGTTTTAATAAGGCTCGATCCAACACATCGCCCTGATAAAATGTTACCGCTTTGCCGGTGATCTGTTTAACACGATCCAAAGATTTAGCAGAGGAGTTGGAAAGATTATCCAACACCACTACTTCACGATTGGCATTGAGTAGTTCGACAACAGTGTGCGAGCCGATATAACCGGCACCGCCTGTAACCAAAACCGCCATTGTTACCTCCTTCGGTAAATTAATTTAATATTTTACGGTTAAGCCGAATTGTTCCAACTGAGCCTTAATTTTTTCCAATGACTCTTTTGTTGGCGGCTTAACCTCTTCCAATTCATATTTTAAGCCGAGCGTTTCCCATTTATGTTTACCCAACTGGTGATAAGGGAGCAGTTCGACTTTTTCGATATTCTTCATATCTTTAATAAATTCGCCCAATAACTGCACCGAGTGTTCATCATCGGTGTAACCCGGCACGACCACATAACGAATCCAGGCTTTTTGGTTACGTTTTTGCAGATATTTAGCAAATTCCAACGTGCGTTTATTGGAAACGCCGATTAAATCCTGATGAATGCTGTCATCAAGCTGTTTTAAATCAAGCAGAACAAGGTCGGTTACATCGAGCAATTCATCGATCACCTGATCATAATGACGCACAAAACCGTTGGTATCCAAGCAAGTATGGATACCCTCTTTTTTGCAAGCACGAAACCAGTCACGAATAAATTCCGGCTGCAAAATAGATTCACCGCCGGAAGCGGTAACACCACCGCCGGAGGCATTCATAAAGTGGCGATAGGTCACCACCTCTTTCATTAACTCTTCAACGGTAATTTCCTTACCGCTATGCAAATCCCACGTGTCACGATTATGGCAATATTTACAACGCATTAAACAGCCTTGCGTGAATAAAATAAAACGGATTCCCGGGCCGTCAACCGTACCACACGACTCAAATGAATGGATTCTTCCAACTACTGACATCTTACCTGCCTTTATGATTATACTATCTTCAAAAATTTTTTAATTTTAACTGAATTTGTTGTAAATGTCAGGCAGCGTTAATTACTGCTTTTTTGCATTAAATCATCTGTTTGCATTAAATTGTATAACAACAGAGATTTTGTTCATTTGCTTGGGTATAACTTTCTATTTAGTCGTAATAAAATGCACTTCTGTGGATAACTTTGTGGAAATTTTTAGACAAATTTGTGAAATGCGGTGGATATCTGTTTTTTCTATTTGATTTTAAATGGATTTTTTGAGGTGGCGGTTTTTGAGATTTTGTCTAAATTTTTATAAAATCAGCCATTGTCATTGCTATAAACTGGATCGGTTTGTCGGAAAAGTTTTAAAAAGCTGTTAAATTTTAAAAAATCAATACTGTTTTTTTATCCATACTGTGAGTTATTCAGAGAAACTGTGGATAAAATTGTGATTGAATGGCAGGAATTATGCGTATAATTAAAACAGCGTTGTTTTTTTAAACAGTGGCAAAAATAAATTTATTGATAAATCATTAGTTTAAAAATAATTGCCTAAAAAATAGAAAATTGGAAAACTTGAGTTTATTTTTTAATCAATCGATAAGGAGTCATTTTGAACGCCCCAATTACTGAATCACAATTAATGCAGCGAGCTTATCAACTCGCCGGCAGAACGTTTGCCGATATTGCCGCACAGTTGCAGATTGTTGTGCCACAAGATTTACGACGAGATAAGGGTTGGGTCGGGAATTTAATTGAGTGCGCTTTGGGTGCGTCTGCCGGCAGTAAACCGGAACAGGATTTTGCTCATCTTGGTATTGAATTGAAAACTGTGCCGATCAATCGTTTCGGTGAGCCGTTGGAAACAACGTTCGTCAGTTTGGCACCGTTGATTGATAACAACGGCATTGTTTGGGAGTGTTCGCACGTGCGTTATAAATTGTCAAAAGTGTTGTGGATACCGATCGAAGGCGAGCGCACGATTCCATTGGCACAACGGCGTGTCGGGCAGCCGATTTTATGGCAACCGAGTGCGGAAGAGGAGGCACAGTTAAAACAGGATTGGGAAGAGTTAATGGATTTAATTGTGTTAGGGGAGGTGAAAAAAATTGATGCTCGAATCGGAGAAGTGATGCAGTTGCGTCCGAAAGGGAATAACAATCGGGCACTTACCAAAGCGATCGGGCAACAGGGGCAGGTTATTGATACCTTGCCGCTGGGTTTTTATTTGCGAAAAAATTTTACTGCCAAGATTTTGCGTAATTTTCAGAATAACGGCTATTCCCTTTCACCGCGTTAGCTTTTATAGTATCGCACTCGTCATTGTTAAATAGAATGGCGAGCATTTGATTAACTTTGAATTTGGAGAATTTATGTTGGAGTGGATCAGCAGCCCGGAAGCGTGGGTTGCTCTTTTTACCTTAACGGCGTTAGAAATTGTATTAGGTATTGATAACATTATTTTTATCAGTATTTTGGTGGGGCGTTTGCCGGCGCATCAGCGTCAATCCGGACGGATTTTAGGCTTAGGTTTGGCAATGGGAACGCGTATTCTGTTATTGTTGTCATTGGCGTGGATTATGCGTTTAACCGAGCCGCTTTTTTCAGTATCAGGATATGAGATTTCCGGACGTGATTTGATTTTATTGCTTGGTGGTTTGTTCCTGTTGGTGAAGAGTACGCTGGAAATTCATCATAATATGGAAGAGAGTGCCAGCACAGAAGAGAAACCGGCGAAAAAAGTGAATTTTATCGGGGTGTTAATTCAGATTGCGTTGCTTGATATTGTGTTCTCACTTGATTCGGTGATTACTGCGGTGGGAATGGCGAATGATGTCGAAGTGATGATTTTGGCGATTATTTTAGCGGTCGGTGTGATGATGATTGCGGCAAAACCGATTGGCGATTTTGTGGAAGAACATCCGACATTAAAAATTTTGGCATTGTCGTTCTTAATTTTGATCGGTGTGTCTTTAATTGGCGAAGGTTTGTCGTTCCATATTCCGAAAGGTTATATTTATTTCGCTATGGGCTTCTCGGTTTGTGTTGAGATGATCAACCTAAGAATGCGCAAACATTTGAGCCAAAAGGGGTAAGTGAGTTTTGGCTATCCTCTCGATAATTTGGGGATAGCTGAAAATTTTAAGCTTATTTAAATTGTTCTGGTGATAAAGCGTGTTAGAAAAATGCTTTATGTTGCTATATGGCAGAGTAAGGATAGTTTATGCAAATTTTCGGTGTTTTATTAAGTTTATTTTTTATTATTGCCGGAGTTATTGGTTTAATTCGACCTAAGGTGTTTATTTTTAGGAAGAAATTTTTTGCTAGATGGCAGATTCTTATTTTGTCTATATTAGGTTTTTTTATCGGTGCCGGTATCACTGCTATTCCTAATGAAAAGCCGGAACAACAGCAAAGTTCGTTGATATTACTGGCAATCTTTATTGTCTGTTTTATATTAGTCGGTTTGAAAAGAAAAAGTATACCTGAAGAAGAGAAACAGGCGGAAACAGACACTATTGTCGAGAAGACAATATCTCAAACTAAGATGACTGATAAAGAGAAAAATAAAGTATTTTTTCAGATCAATAATATTTTGAGAAAGTGGTGGAAATCGATTAAGGATGCAATAAAAGAAGAACAGAAAAAGCAAGAATTGCGCAATCAACTTCTTCAGTTACTGAAACAATTTAGACAAGTTTCATATATGGATGAAAAATTACGTAATGATCTGAAGAAGTTTCATTATCAAGGTTTAACCTTATTATCGGATAGGGAGCGAATAAAATACGCTGAAGAGGCGTGTAAATCACTGGTTAAATCTACGGATTATTTTATTGTGAATTCATCTACCATTTCTCGGTTGAAAAATGCTTTTGATGCAGTGAAATTAAAACGAAGTGAGAGTACAGAATGTTATCGGGTTTTGGATGATCTTTCACGAAATTATAATTTACGTAATAAGGATCTGAAATCCGTTTATAGTGTCGCTTCTTTTTTTAAAAATCCGGGCGAAGTGGTGTATCTTGAAGTCACTGCGCAATGGATAGGAAAAGATATTTCTTATGTATTACGTGGAAATACAACAAGTGGCTTTATTGGTATGGGACTTGGTTCGGAATCAAAAATAGGTGTCGGTGTTGGATCGGGGTACACAAACGGTAGACTTGAAAAAGAAACGCAAACGACCAAAGCTTGGGGTGACTTGGTGATCACTAATCAAAGAGTTGTCTTTTCCTCAATAGAGAGAAGTTTTTCTATTCCTTATGCTGAGTTAATTAACTATTTTTGTTTAGGCGAGCAAGTAAAATTGAGTACCACAAAATCGGCAGAATCTATTGAATTGGAAGTATCTACCGCCGATGCTTATGCAGTAGAAATTGTTTTGAACAGATTGGGGTCATAGTACCTTTTTAGAAAGTTGCTAATAATCTTAGAAAATATTATTAGCAACTGTGTGATCTGCTATTCCTGATATTCAACAATCGGTGAAGTCAATGGTTTATCGTCGAAATAGGCTTCGGTGCGATAGCTAAGACGACCCTCGACAAACCAGCCAATCACTTGCGGATAATAACGCTGTTCATACTGTTTGACTCGATTGCAGAGCGAATCTTCATCATCTGTCGCCAAAATCGGCACTTTACACTGAAACACTATCTGTCCGCCGTCCATCTCTTCATTGACAAAATGAATACTGAAACCGTGTTCACTGTCGTGATTTTCCAATGCACGTTGATAGGTGTGTAAGCCGGGATATTTAGGCAACAGAGAAGGATGAATATTGAGAATTTTTCCTTCAAAACGTTGTGTGAAAGTGGCAGTTAAAATTTTCATATAACCGGCAAGCACAATCAGATCAACTTGATATTGTTCTAAAATATCGGCAATCGCCATATCCATTTGTTGATTATCAGCATAAGATTTACGTAAAAAAGTATGCGTCGGGATATTGGCGTTTTTAGCACGTTGCAGACCATAAACATCCGCTTTATTGCTGATTACGGTAACAATATCGGCATTAAGTCTACCGGCATTACAGGCGTTGATAATCGCCTGTAATGTTTGTCCTTCGCCTGAAATCAGAACGGCAATTCTTTTTTTATTTGATGACATTAGCGGATAATTACCTGTTTTTTGTCTTGTTCATCAAGGTGTTCAATTTGCCCGATAACCCACGCTTTTTCGCCGGTTTGTGCGAGCAGAGCAAGCGCAGTTTCAACATCTTCCTGTGGCAAAGCAATCACCATTCCGACACCACAGTTGAAGGTACGATACATTTCGTGAGTATCCACATTGCCGTTTTGTTGTAGCCATTTGAAGATTGCCGGCCATTGCCAGCTCTGTTCATTAATTACGGCACGAACGTGATCCGGCAAAACGCGCGGAATGTTTTCCCAGAAGCCGCCGCCGGTCAAGTGGGCAATGGCGTGCACATCCACACGTTTAATTAATTGTAAAATGGATTTCACATAAATTTTGGTCGGTGCGAGCAGATGTTCTGCTAACGGTTTTCCTTCTAAAAGTGTTTCGGCGGCGGAAACTTTTGCGACTTCAAGAATTTTACGAATCAAGGAATAACCGTTGGAGTGCGGACCGGAAGAGGCTAATGCAATTAATGCATCACCGACACGAACTTCGCTGCCGTCAATAATTTCATTTTTTTCTACCACACCGACACAGAAACCGGCAAGGTCATAATCGTTAGCGTGATACATTCCCGGCATTTCGGCAGTTTCACCGCCGATTAATGCACAACCGGATTGTTCACAACCATCGGCAATACCTTTGATCACATCACTGGCAACATCGACATCCAATTTGCCGGTGGCGTAGTAATCAAGGAAGAAAAGCGGCTCAGCACCTTGAACAATTAAGTCATTGACACACATCGCAACCAAGTCGATACCGATAGAATTATGTTTGTGCAGATCAATCGCTAAACGTAATTTTGTGCCGACACCGTCTGTTCCGGACACCAAAATCGGCTCTTTATATTTGGCTGGAATGGCACACAATGCGCCAAAACCGCCCAATCCGCCAATCACTTCAGGACGACGAGTGCGTTTAACGTGAGGTTTGATACGATCAACTAATTCATTACCGGCATTAATATCGACACCAGCATCTTTGTAACTTAAAGTTTGTTTGTCCACTTTTGCTCCTTTGCAGGGTTTATAGATGATTTCGGGCGCAGATTGTACCACGATTACGCAATCGTTTGCGATATTGATCGAGGGGAAAACGGAGAAATATTTTGAGGTAGATTAGGTTATTGTCATATTTTTCCGTTAT
Source organism: Gallibacterium anatis DSM 16844 = F 149 (assembly GCF_000379785.1). Lineage (GTDB taxonomy): Bacteria > Pseudomonadota > Gammaproteobacteria > Enterobacterales > Pasteurellaceae > Gallibacterium > Gallibacterium anatis. The sequence goes on from NZ_KB903748.1 coordinate 10,627, forward strand.
TCGCTGGCTATTTTCAGTGTGAAAGTATAAAATCGTGCGATTTTTTTAAATTTTAGAGGACAGCAAAATGAAGATCGTTGAAGTGAAACATCCGCTTGTAAAACATAAACTCGGCTTAATGCGAGCGGCTGATGTCAGTACTAAACAATTTCGTGAATTGGCTACAGAAGTGGGCAGCTTGTTGACTTATGAAGCAACCGCCGATTTAGAAACTGAAGTGGTAACGATTGAAGGTTGGTGCGGTCCGGTACAGGTGGATCGTATTAAAGGTAAGAAAGTGACAGTTGTGCCGATTTTACGTGCCGGTCTTGGAATGATGGAAGGGGTGTTGGAACATATTCCAAGTGCGAGAATCAGTGTGGTCGGAATGTATCGCAACGAAGAAACTTTAGAACCTGTGCCTTATTTCCAAAAATTGGCGCCGGATATGGAAGAGCGTTTAGCGATTATTGTCGATCCGATGTTGGCGACCGGCGGTTCAATGATTGCAACTATCGATTTATTGAAAAAGGCGCAATGTCCAAAAATTAAAGTGTTAGTGTTAGTCGCTGCGCCGGAAGGTATTCGTGCGTTACAGAATGCACATCCGGACGTGGAACTTTACACCGCATCCATTGATGATCATTTGAATGAAAACGGTTATATCATTCCTGGTTTAGGGGATGCCGGCGATAAGATATTCGGTACTAAGTAGTATTGAATATCTTTTTTTTAGTTAATTTATCCAGAGAGGTGAAACTATTTTATGAGTCAAGATACTCAATCTCAAATTTCTGAAAGTAAAGTGAAGCAGGCGTTTGTTGGTCTGCAAATGTTGTTCGTTGCTTTCGGTGCATTGGTGTTGGTGCCGTTGATTACCGGTTTGGACAGTAATACCGCATTATTGACCGCCGGTGTCGGTACGTTGTTGTTTCAATTATGTACCAAACGCCAAGTGCCGATTTTCTTAGCATCGTCTTTTGCCTTTATTGCACCGATTCAATACGGTATTGCCACTTGGGGCTTTCCGGTGACACTTGGCGGCTTAACCTGTGCCGGATTGGTGTATGTGGCGTTAAGCGCGTTGGTGAAAATGAAAGGTGTGGAAGCGTTGCAAAAAGTCTTTCCGCCGATTGTGGTCGGTCCGGTGATTATTATTATCGGGATGGGGCTGGCACCGGTTGCCGTGGATATGGCATTGGGTAAGAACAGTAATTACAGCTATGATCAGGCGATTTTGGTGTCAATGATCACGTTGCTGACAACCTTATGCGTGGCGGTTTTTGCTAAAGGTATTATGAAATTAATTCCGATTATGTTCGGTATTGCCGCCGGTTATATTGTTTGTGCCTTTATGGGCTTAATTAACTTGCAACCGGTTTATGATGCGCCTTGGTTCAGTTTGCCAACAATTACGACTCCGGAATTTAAGTTGGAAGCGATTCTTTATTTGCTACCGATTGCGATTGCTCCGGCGGTTGAACACGTTGGCGGAATTATGGCGATCAGTTCGGTAACCGGAAAAGATTTCTTACAAAAACCGGGATTGCATCGCACCTTGCTTGGTGACGGTGTGGCAACTTCAGTGGCATCATTCTTGGGTGGACCGCCGAATACCACTTATGCAGAAGTGACCGGAGCGGTGATGTTGACGAAGAATTTCAACCCGACCATTATGACGTGGGCAGCAGTTTGGGCGATTGCCATTTCGTTTTGTGGTAAAGTCGGGGCATTTTTATCCACTATTCCAACCATCGTAATGGGCGGCATTATGATGTTGGTATTCGGTTCGATTGCTGTAGTCGGGATGAGCACCTTAATTCGTGGCAAAGTGGATGTGACTGAATCTCGAAACCTTTGTATTATTTCTGTGGTAATGACATTCGGTATCGGCGGAATGTTTGTCAATTTCGGCGAAGTGTCATTAAAAGGAATTAGCCTCTGTGCGATTGTGGCGATTTTGTTGAACTTAATTTTGCCGAAAGCACAAAAAACAGAAAATTAATCGCTAAATCATCAAAACAGGCGGTTTGAGTGCTTGCTCAAGTCGCCTTTTTTCTTTATTCTTATAACCAATTTTTTGCCGGCTATTTTAGGTATTTGTTTGCAATATCAATACATTTTACCGATTTACGAATTTGATCCTGAAACATTTGATAATTTTGATGCAGACAGCAATCAGTTGTTATGTAATTCGCTGTTTAAGAATTTTGCTCATCTGCAACAAAATTTTTTCTATATTTGGGGAGCGAAAAGCAGCGGTAAAACGCACGTGTTGAAAGCCGCTAATAATCTGTTTCTGCAACAGGAACGTAGCGCAATTTATATCCCTTTGACTAAAACCCACTATTTTTCACCGGAAATTTTAGAAGAATTGGAAGAGCTGGATTTGGTCTGTCTTGATGATTTGGGGGCGATTGCCGGCAATGATGAATGGGAAGTGGCGATTTTTGATCTGTTTAATCGCATTAAAGAAACCGGCAAAACCTTGTTATTGATGAGTGCCGATCAGCCGCCGCAACAGTTACCGATTAAATTGCCCGATTTGCGTTCCCGTTTAAGCTGGGGGGAAACTTATCAGCTGGCGGAACTTTCGGATGATAAAAAAGCCGCTGTTTTGCAACAGGCGGCTCGTAAACAAGGATTGGAATTGCCCGATGAAGTGGCAAAATTTTTGTTGAACCGTTTGGATCGTGATTTAACCTACCTTTTTTCTGTGCTTGAGAAGTTAGATAAGGCTTCGTTACAGGCACAACGCAAATTAACTATTCCGTTCGTTAAAGAGCAACTCCATTTATAAATTATTTGCCTAATTGGACATTCAATTCGCCGATTTTTACCCCTAGCAAACCTAAAGAAACTGGATCAAGTGATTCGCCTAAGAATTTAAACAGTGTTTCTAAATCATTAAACTGTTGAGAAAATTCAACTTTATCTTCTACTTTACGGCTAAAGTGAAAGCTAAGTGCGGTGCCGTTATAGTGTGCATCCAGTTGTACATAAACGGTTTCAAATAAATGGTTTCTCGCCCCTTCTTCACCCGGATCGCTCTGGCGTACCACCCAGCTGTTTTGGTAGAGAGGGTAAGTTTGATTTTCTGCTGATTTACTCATTCGTGCTTCCTTATATAGCCAATAAAAAGGTGCGCATAGTATAGTTTCTCCCTTTATTCAAGTAAATAACTTGCTTATAATCTAAGGGTTTTTGATTAAGGAGTAGGGTATGTTGGCTGTATTTAAAGAGTGGTACCGACGCCGTTTTAGTGACCCGCAAGCGGCAGGACTGTTCAGTCTGTTGTTGATAGTTTGTGTCGGATTTTATTTTTTTAGCGATCTTTTCACACCGTTATTGATTGCGATTGTGTTGGCATACCTATTGGAATTACCGATTCAGTATCTGACGACAAGATTTAAATTTCCGCATTTATTGGCTTTAGCATTGGTACTGGGCGGTTTTATCGCTGCAGTGCTGTTTGTCTTTATTGTGATGATTCCGACTCTTTGGAATCAAACCGTAAACCTATTGAAAGATCTGCCGACAATGAGCAATCAGTTGCATCAATGGGTGCTTTCTTTGCCGGAAAATTATCCTGAGTATGTGGATTACGCGATGATTGATACCGTTTTCAATGGTTTACGTGAGAAAATTCTCGGTTTCGGTGAATCGGCATTGCGTTATTCTTTAACTTCTATTGTCAGCTTGGTCACATTGGGCATCTATGCCTTTTTGGTGCCGTTGATGGTTTTCTTTTTATTGAAAGATAAAAACTATCTGATTTCCGGTGTGAGCCGTTTTCTGCCTAAAAATCGCCAATTAGTAAATCAGGTGTGGGATGAAATGAAACAGCAGATTGCCAATTATATTCGCGGCAAGGTTGTTGAAATTGTGGTGGTAACAGCGGTCAGTTATGTTACTTTCCTGATTTTCAAACTGAATTACTCTTTATTGCTGGCAGTAGCGATTGGTTTATCGGTGTTAGTGCCTTATGTCGGCGCTGTCTTGGTGACGATTCCGTTGGCGTTGGTGGCACTGTTTCAGTTCGGTTGGTCAGCAACGTTCGGTTATTTAATGCTGGTTTATACCATTACCCAAATTTTGGATGGTAATTTATTAGTGCCGTTGCTGTTCTCGGAAGCGGTTAATTTGCATCCATTGGTGATTATTGTATCGGTTATCTTTTTTGGCGGTTTGTGGGGCTTTTGGGGCGTGTTCTTTGCCATTCCGTTGGCAACGCTGGTGAAAGCCATTATCACTGCGTTGCCTCCGGTCACCGGCTCTGATTAACGTAGTGCTAGTTTGCGGCGTAGTCCTCTTAAGATCAGAAATAACCAAGGCCATAAAACGCCGCTTAATACTGCACCAATAAATTCTTGCGAATCGAATACGGCGCTGTGTAAAAACAGTGCCAACAAGAAGATACTGCAACGGATTAGAAAAACGAACAAAATGACCAATAGGCTTTGTTGCCACAAAGAGAGATTGCGTAAAATCATCGAATTAACGGCAATCAGATAGGCAAAAATGGATAAAATTAAGGTATGGATGCCCAAAATTGAGCCTAAAATCAGATCCCAAACCAAGCCGACTAAAAAGGCAATGCCGATATTGACTCGATTCGGAATTGCCATTACCCAATAAAGCAAAACCAAAACCACCCACGCCGGACGGTAGCCTCTGAATTCCGCCGGCCAAGGCATAATTTCCAAGACAAAAGCGATCACGAAAGTCAAGGCGATCATCAGCCATTGAAATAACACATTTGCTTTCATAAAGATTCCTTTTATTCTTCCTCTATTTTCTCTTTAGCGGGCGTCGGCTGACGCTGTTCTAAAGGCGGATCATTCTCTTCATTGCCGCTTTTGTTTTCATCGTTATTTTGTTGAGATGAAGATAAACGCTGTTTAACCACCTCTTTAATTTGATTCGGTGAATTGTGTAAACGTTTGATGTCTTCGTTGGTTGGCCACAATAGTAACAAGTAACGTAAACGCTCCAATGAGGCGAGCGGCTTGGCGACCACTGTCGCAAAATAGTTATTGCCTTCTCGGGATACTGATTCAACAATCGCAACCGGATAGCCCTCCGGAAAACGGTGCCCTAAACCGGAAGTGACCAACAAATCACCTTTTTCAATATCGGCTGAACGGGATACATTATCCAAAACTAATTCATCTGCACGACCGGTACCGCTGGCGATCACACGAATATCGGAGCGTAATACTTGCAATGGAATGGAATGGGTTACATCGGAAATGAGCAAAATGCGACTGGTATTTTGTCCGACAGAGATAATTTGCCCGACCACCCCTTTTTCATCAATCACCGGTTGCCCGACATAAGCGCCGTCTTTTTCGCCACGATTAATCACTACCTGCTGACGATAAGGATCGGTTTCCGCCGTAAGCACTTCAGCAATTTTTTTATATTCATCGTGGCGTAGCGGTGAATTTAATAATAAACGTAGCCGCTGATTTTCTACTTTTAATTGATCAAGCAATAACAGATCTGCATTTTTTTCCAACAGTTGATCTTTTAAGACTTTGTTTTCAATTTGCAAGGTGTTGGTATCCACCAAATTATCAGAAACACCGTCTAATAAAGAGCGTGGGGTATTGGCTAAATAATAGATCCAACTTACCGCAGTTTCCAATAAACTACGGAGTTGCAATAGATTACGAGTTTGCCCGTCGGAAAACATTAAAATAACCGATAATAGGGTTGCAAAAACTAATCGAACACCAAGAGAAGGGGATTTTGAAAAAATTGGTTTCATACTGTGAAAGCTAAAAATAGCGTAGCTTATTGCTAAGCCACGCTAAATGAATGATTTAAAAATTAATCGTCGCTGAAAATATCGCCGCCGAGTTTGTCGATCATCTCTAACGCTTCGCCACCACCGCGCGCTACGCAAGTTAATGGATCATCCGCTACAATCACCGGCACACCAGACTCTTTTGCTAACAGAATATCGATATTTTTCATTAATGCGCCACCACCGGTAAGCACCATTCCACGTTCAAAAATATCGGCAGCCAATTCCGGCGGACATTGTTCCAATGCGGTGCGTACTGCACGCACGATACCGTCAAGCGGTTGTTGAATTGCTTCCAAAACATCGTGAGTGTTTAAAGTAAAGGTTCTTGGCGCACCTTCCGCAAGATTATTACCTTGCACTTCCATTTCCAAGATTTCATCGCCTTCGGCAATGTAGGCGGTAGCAAGTTCTTTCTTAATTTTTTCAGCAGTGATTTCACCGATAGATGAACCGAAGGTACGGCGCACATAATTGATAATGGCATCATCGAAACGGTCACCGCCGATACGAACAGAAGAGGAGTAAACCACACCGTTTAATGAAATCACGGCAACTTCGGTTGTACCGCCGCCGATGTCGATGACCATTGAACCGGTCGCTTCAGAAACAGGCAGTTTGGCACCGATTGCTGCCGCCATTGGTTCTTCGATTAAATGCACTTCTCTAGCACCAGCTCCATAGGCTGATTCTTTGATTGCACGGCGTTCCACTTGGGTGGCGCCGGCAGGCACGCAAACAAGCACTCGTGGGCTTGGACGCATAAAGTTATTGCGATGAACTTGTTTAATGAAATATTGCAACATTTTTTCAGTGACGAAGAAGTCGGCAATCACACCGTCTTTCATTGGGCGAATCGCACTGATACTTTTTGGTGTTCTACCGATCATCAATTTTGCTTCGTGACCGACAGCGGCAATACTTTTTAAAGAGCCGACGCGATCCTGACGGATAGCCACTACAGAAGGTTCATCAAGCACAATGCCCTGACCTTTAACGTAAATGAGAGTATTAGCTGTACCTAAATCAATAGAGAGGTCATTAGAAAAAAGACCACGAATTTTTTTAAACATAATTTTCCGCTTATCTGAGTAATTAAATTGGGGTTGTTTTTACAGTGAAAAAAATTGGTGTAAATTTACCAAAAAATCGGGCTGTTTAACAGGGAGAGAATAGGATTTTTTATAAAAATCATTAAAACAAAAAAAGACTATTTCGATATTCTTATGTTGAAAATAAAAGCAACCACGGGGTTAAAAAGAGTAAAAAAGAGTAAAAAGTGAAATTAAAATTACAAATCCGAGCTTTTTTAGTTGCTTCCCCCCCCCCCCTAACCGGATATATTTTAAACAGCAAAGATTTAAATTAATGCTGAGATTTAAGATGCATCATAAATAAACGTCTTAAATGTTATTGTTATTCATTACTTAAAGTGAGGGGAAATCGCTATGTTAGATAGATCATTTTTTATATATTTAACACTGATGTTGTCAATATCTTTTAATGTTTTTGCTAAAGACGAAGAAGAAGCGGGGGATGGCGATGAAATACAGGATCCTTATGATTGTGCTCCTTGTGAGAGACTAAAGCTTATTGATGCCATACTTGGTGTTAATACTTTGGAAAAAGTAATCGACCCCAAAGATCCTAATAAACAATCAGAATTGTACCGGAAGTACGTTTTGGATTATATTCCTGGCGAAAAGAATGAAAATAGGAATGATCCCGAAGCTGTTAAAGAAATTAAAAAATTAAAGAAAGAGACAATAATTGGGACATTAGAAAGAGACATAGGTGAAAATACAACTTTTATAGAGACAAATAAAACTTTGATAACAGATAACACTAATGCGATAACGGAGAACAACAAAGCTATAACCAAAAACACTAATGCGATAACGGAGAACAACACAGCTATAACTAAAAACACTAATGC
>NZ_KB903748.1:18458-61807 GCF_000379785.1 Gallibacterium anatis DSM 16844 = F 149
AACACTAATGCGATAACGGAGAACAACAAAGCTATAATCAAAAACACTAATGCGATAACGGAGAACAACAAAGCTATAACCAAAAACACTAATACGATAAATACGAATAGAATTGCTATAACCAACAATACTAATGCGATAGAGGCGAATAAAACTGCTATAACAAATAATACTAATACGATAAATACGAATAGAATTGCTATAACCAACAATACTAATGCGATAAATGCGAATAGAACTGTAATAGAAAATCATGAAGATCGTATTCAACAACTTGAAAGCAGAAAATTAAATTTGGATAAGCAAATTAATCAATTACATCGCGATATAAAATCATTAGATGATCGTCTTGCTAGTGGGATTGCAGCTAGCAATGCAATGGCTGGTTTAGTTTCGGCGACTAAAGATGGAAAAAGTATGATTGCTGTCGGTTTGGGGACTTATCGTGATCGTAGTGCTATTGCGATTGGAATATCAAGATTAAGTGATAATGGGCGTTGGAAAGCAAAATTTAGTTTTGCAACAGGAATGAATGGTAGTAATAAAGATCTTAGTACATCAACTTCTATTGGCTATCAATTCTAATTGTTGTTGAATCTTAAATGAAAATGTTCCTTTTTTGTTTTTAGATTATTGATAAAGGTCTGGATAATGCTCCAGACCTTTTATTTTATTGTGGGATTAAGAAGCGCTTTCTTCAAAGACTGGCAACGGCTTGTGTTTACTTGCCACCAAAGTATAAATGACCGGCAATACAAACAAGGTAAACAAAGTACCGATAGCAAGACCGGATACGATGACGATACCGATACTGAAACGAGATACCGCACCGGCACCGCTTGCGTAAAGTAACGGAATCAAACCGGCGATCATTGCGGCGGTGGTCATCAGAATTGGACGTAACCGCACTTTTGCCGCATAGCTGATGGCTTCAATACGATCTTTGCCGAACAATAATTGCTGTTCTTTTGCCACTTCACACATCAAGATTCCGTGTTTGGTAATTAAACCAACCAAAGTAATCAATCCCACTTCTGAGTAAATATTGAGCGTTGTACCGGCAATGCCGAATAACGACAGAATATTTAACATCAATAACGCGCCACTGATTGCCAACGGTACGGAGATCATAATGACCAACGGATCGCGCATTGATTCGAATTGGATGGAAAGCACTAAGAAGATAATCAGTACCGCCAGTACGAAAGTGACTGCAAGCGCATTACCCTCTTGTACGAATTGACGCGCTTCGCCTTTGAAGTCATAGCTGTAATTGCTTGGCAACAATGATGCTCCTTCTCCTTCAAACCATTTTACTGCATCCCCTACGGAGCTAGTTGGCATTGGAATTGCACTGATAACCGCAGAACTTAACTGATTGAAACGGCTTAAAGAAAGCGGCTCAGAGTTAATTTCCATTTTGATTAAGTTACCGAGCGGCACAGAATCACCGTTTGCAGCAGTAACGAAATAGTTATTCAAATCTTCCGGATTTAAACGGTCTGCACGCGGTACTTCAGAAATGATTTTATAGGAACGTCCGTCGATACCGACACGAGTGATTGTGCCGCCGGCGAGATAACTTCCCAATAATTTACTGATCTGCTGCATACTGATACCGTAAGTACCTGCTTTTTCTTTGTCGATAGTAATGTGCATTTGCGGTGTATCGAATTTCAAATCAAGGCTGTTATAAATAAACTTACCGGATTTTCTTGCCGCATTTAACACTTGTTCTGCCACTAACGCAATTTTGTGAATATCATCCGCAGAGGTGATAACGAAACTGACCGGAGGTCCTTGTTCACCGGTTTCAATTTCCGGGAACGAGAAGCCGTTTACACTGATTTCCGGAATAGCTTTCGCTTTCTGGTTGATCTCATTTGCAATTTCAGTTTGGCTGCGGTCACGATTGCTCCAGTTGGTCAAACTGGCGATTGCCAATGAACGGTTGGTACTCGGCACACCGGAAATCACCATAGAGAATTCCACTTCAGGCGTTTCTGAAAGGATTTTCTCATACTGTTTCATTGCATCCTGTACATAATCAATATTGGCATTAGATGGCGCTGTACCCAATGCTAAAATCGCACCTTTATCTTCATTCGGGGTTAATTCACTGGAAAGATTGCTCATTAACACCGGCAAGCTGGCGAAAATCAATACTGCAAAGAAAATCACCAATTTACGGCTGTCCAACATCAATGCCAACATACGTTGATAGAGATCAGTTACGCTGTTCAAAGTACGTTCAACACGAATTTCCAGTTTGGTCGGATTGGTGTGAGCTTTGAGGATATTACCGCACATCATTGGTGACAGTGTTAACGCAATAATACCGGAAATAAACACCGCACCGGCAAGAGTTAAGGCGAACTCTTTAAACAGCGTTCCGGTAATTCCGCCCATCAACGCCATTGGCGAATATACCGCACAAAGCGCAATAGTCATTGAGATAACCGGAGTGGCGATTTCACGTGTACCGATAATTGCCGCACGGAATGGGGTTTCGCCTTCTTTGATATGTCGGTCGACATTTTCCAACACTACGATCGCATCATCCACCACCAGACCGATAGCGAGAATCAACGCTAGTAGCGTCATCAGGTTGATCGAGAAATCAAAGAATTGCAGCAACATAATTACCCCGATAAGTGAAATCGGAATAGTGACCACCGGAATAATCATTGCTCGGAAAGAGCCTAAGAACATTGTGATCACGACAAGCACGATTACGGTTGCTTCAAAGATGGTGTGAATAACTTCGTTGATAGAGTCGTTAATCGCAATGGTTTTATCGTAAAGTACACGGCTTTCGATACTGTTAGGCAAGCTCTCTTTAATAGAGTTATAAAGTGGATAAATGTTTTTTACCACTGTCAATGGGTTAGCATCCGCCGCCGGCTCAATGCCTAAAACGACCGCATTTTCACCGTTTGCCGCTGCACGTGCGTCATCGCTCTCTTTATCCATATCGACTTTTGCAATATCGCCGAGTTTCACGATATTACCGTTTTTAGAGAATAGCACTAAGTTGCGCAACTCATCAGCGGATTTTGTCGTGGTTTCCACTTTGTTTTTATAGGTAACATAATAACTGTTGGCACTACCTGCCGCAGTCTGTACGTTATTTTGTGACAATGCTCCCATTACATCGCTGGCGGACAAGCCGAGCGCTGCCATTTTTTCAGGTTGCAGCCAAATACGCAAAGCGTAAGAAGCGCCTCCGAAAACTTCCACTTTTGCCACACCGGATACCGTAAAGAATTGTGGTTTGACAACACGTTCAATGTAGTCGGTAACCTGACTGGAATTTAATTCTTTCGAGGTGAAACCGATATACATAATACCGGAACCACCGGTAGAAGAGGTAATTGTCGGGTCTTCAATATCGGAAGGTAATTGCGAACGAACAGAGTTCACTTTTGCCAATACATCCGCCAAAGCACCGTTTGGATCAGCATTTAACTTCATTTTTACAGTAATGCGAGAGGAACCTTGCGCACTGGATGAAGACATATAGTCAATGTTATCCGCTTGCGCAACCGCCTCCTCGATTTTTGAAGTAATAAATGCTTCGACCAATTCCGCGTCCGCTCCCGGATAAGCTGTCGTGATATTAATCACGGTAGTGACAAGTTTTGGATATTCCCGAACTGCCAGTTTTGATATTGCTTGTAATCCCAGAATGACAATCAACAAGCTAATCGAAATGGCAAGCACCGGGCGTTTAATAAAAAGATCGGTAAATTTCATCTTTTTTCCTAATTTGCTAATGCTTAAAGATTAGTTTTTGTTTCTGGTTCAGTAGCACCAATCACCGGTTTATCAACCACTCTGACATAACTGCCGCCGCTGACATTCTGCAACCCACCGGTAATGATATAGGTGCCGGCTTTAAGTGCAGGGTTTGCTGCTAATTGAGCGTGAACACTGCGACGGTCTTTAGTTTGCACTGTGATTTGTTGTGCTTTATAGACATTATCCAACGGTTGGTCGCCGAGTTTCGCTTTATCTTCTTCTGTAAGCGGAACGAGGATATAAGCGGTTTCACCATACATATTGTAGCTGATGGCAACTTGCGGCACGACCACTTGATTGGTTTCGGTTTGACGTTCTACTTTAAGATGAACGAACATACCGGAAATTAATTTGGTTTGCCCTTCAAAAGTGGCTTCCACTTCGACTAACCCGGTGGATTTGTTAATAGCCGGTTCGATCGCGGTGATTACTGCTGAGAAAGTTTCATCAGGATAAACATCGCTAACCGCTTTTACTTGCTGTTGTAAATGTAATTGACTGAGTTCGTCTTGCGAAATGCCGAAATTGACTTTCATTTTGCTACGATCTTCAACACGTACAATTTCAGTACCGGCAGTAACGTATTCACCGACATTCACTTTAATAATACCGGCTTCACCATCGAACGGCGCAACAATCTGACGACGCTGAATCGTTGCTTTTAAACCATTGACAGTAGCAACCAAGTTTTCATAAGTGGCTTTTGCATTATCCAATTCAGTTTTTGAAACGCTATTGGTTTTCATCAAGGCAAGGTAACGGTTATAAGTCAATTTAGCCGCCGGAAGTTTTGCTTCCGCCGCAACCAGATTGGCTTTTTCAACCGAGTTATCCAACTCAACCAACACTTGCCCTTTTTTCACGTGTTGCCCGGATTGAATATTGACGCTGGCGACAGTGCCGGTGCCTTGTGAACTCAACATTGCACCTTGGTTCGGTCGCACCAATGCAGTGCTGTTAATCACCGGAATCCAATCTTGAGGTTCAATTTTCACCGCCGTAATTGGAATAATGTTAGGCGGCATATTGCTTAAGAATTCGTTGGTTTTCACTTTTTTAATAAAATGCGCAGCAATCACCAACGCAAATATCAACAGTGTGACTAACAAAACGACTTTCACAATAAAGCGTTTTGAACGACGAGGCTTTACAGCCTGATTTTCAGCCATTTAAATTTCTCCGTATTAAAAAATAAATCATATTAAGAAAGGGGCAAAATAGCATTCCAGCTATGTTGGATAATCTTTTCTAAATCCTGCTCATCACTTTTCATTCGTAAATGAAGATCTTTTTCTGCCATATTGATCGCACTTTCCAAGCTTAAACTGAACAGAATATCAGGATGCAGATCGGCAATTTCACCGCTTTGCTTTCCTCTTTCGGTTAAACAGTGCCAAGCATCATCAGTAATATTCAGGCACTCTTCGATAATGTCGTAAAAATCCGGCAGCGCGCGGTATTGGTTCATTGTGAGTATGACCTGAGGGTTGGCGTGTAGCCAGTGCCACAAATTCCACCACATTTGGCGGTATTGCTGAAACAGGGGTAAATCCGGATTAATGCCTTTATTGACACAGGTTTGGAAACGTTGGAAAAGATCGGAGGCAAGACGTTGCAATAATTCTTCTTTGCTTTTGAAATAGATATAAATAGTGCCGGCAGCAATTCCTGCTTCTTTAGCGATTTTTTGCATAGAGAGTTGGTGTACACCATATTGGGCAATCAACTTTTCTGTTGCACGAAAGATCTGCTGAAGCATTTCATTTTCTGCTGTCATTGCGGTTTTTCTCTCCTATTTGGGGGTGTGAATGAACGTTCGTTCATTCTATTTTTTTTGTGATCAAAGTCAAGATTTTCTTCGTGTAAGTTTAGACAAGATTTATTAGGAAATAGTTAGTGCCAATGCAGACTGGTTGCGGATTTCTGTGTTAAAAAATCCCACATTTTTATTGCTAAAAATGTGGGAAAAAGGAAAGTCAATGTCGGAGGAAATTATTTTTTATCCATTGGCTCAAAATCACGTTGTTTGTGGCCGGTGTAAATTTGGCGAGGACGTACAATTTTGAAGTTGCCTTGATTGTACATTTCTTTCCAGTGTGCAATCCAACCAACGGTACGACCTAAAGCAAACATTACGGTAAACATTGAGGTTGGGATACCGATTGCTTTTAAGATGATACCGGAATAGAAGTCAACGTTCGGATAAAGATTCTTTTCAATGAAGTACGGATCGTTAAGTGCGATACGTTCCAATTCCATCGCTACATCAAATAATGGATTATTAATCTTCAATTCCTGCAATACTTCGTGGCAGGTTTGACGCATTACTTTAGCACGAGGGTCGTAGTTTTTATAAACACGGTGACCAAAGCCCATTAAACGGAACGGATCGTTTTTATCTTTTGCACGTGCGATAAATTCAGGAATACGATCAACCGTACCGATTTCTTCCAACATATTGATGCAGGCTTCGTTGGCGCCACCGTGAGCAGGTCCCCATAAAGAGGCGATACCGGCAGCGATACAAGCGAATGGGTTTGCACCGGAAGAAGCAGCAGTACGTACTGTTGAAGTTGAAGCGTTTTGTTCGTGGTCGGCGTGGAGGATAAAGATACGATCCATTGCTTTTTCAAGAACCGGATTGACAACATATGGTTCACAAGGAGTAGCGAACATCATATAAAGGAAATTACCCGCATAAGATAGATGATTTTGCGGGAACATAAATGGTTGACCGATAGAATATTTATAACACATTGCGGCAAGTGTCGGCATTTTTGCCAATAAACGAATTGCAGTCAATTCACGGTTTTGGGCATCTTTCACATCGATAGAATCGTGGTAGAACGCAGCTAATGCACCACTAACACCGCACATTACCGCCATCGGGTGAGAGTCACGACGGAAACCGTTGAAGAAACGACTTAACTGTTCGTGTACAAGAGTGTGTCTTTTTACTAATTGAGTGAATTCTTTGTATTGTTCTAAGGTTGGACGTTCGCCGAAAAGTAATAAATAGGCGACTTCAAGATAATCAGCATTTTCTGCAAGTTGATCGATTGGATAACCGCGGTGTAATAACACACCTTTATCACCATCGATATAGGTGATGGATGACTTACAAGTTGCGGTCGACATTAAACCCGGGTCAAAGGTAAATAGTTTTTGTGAAGTTAATGATTGCACATCAACCGCATCATAACCTAACTCAGCGTGATGTACATTCAAATCATATTCTCTTCCATCACTGATAGTTAGTTTTGCAGTAAGTTCTGACATAAATTCCTCCTTCTTGTCTTTTTTAGAAAAACGTCAGCATGATATTGTGGGTTTGTTTAACTGTATGTTAATAAGTTGTTATACAATATAACATCATTATTTTTTGCTTGCCCTCACTTTTTTTTCAAAATTAGAGGTAGATCAAAAAATTTTTGCAATTTTTTGTTTTTTTTTTGTTAAAAATGTAACAAATGTCACAGAAAAAAATTTTTTAATGCATAATAATAAGCATACTCCACTTTAGAGTGAATCATCTAGCTATTTTAATGGGTGTATCAAAATGATTTACTCAATAAAATAGTGAAGTTGTAGTTCAACTATAAGTAAAAAATGAAGGACTTATCAATGCAATCTAACAATACAATGAAAGAATGGCTTGCTTCCACAGCTTTTGGTGGTGCGAATCAATCTTATATTGAAGATCTCTATGAATCTTACCTAACTGATCCAAACAGTGTAGCCGAGGAGTGGCAACAGATTTTCCAACAATGGAAAACGGCGAATGACCAACCTCACGCACCGGTAAAAAATTATTTCCGTAAATTGGCCAGTGAAGGCCGTCGCAATCAGCAAACTGTTATTGATCCGGAAGCAGGTGCGAAGCAGGTGCGTTTATTACAATGGATTAATGCATATCGTTTTAGAGGCCACCTTAATGCTGATCTTGACCCATTAAAAATGTGGAACAGACCGGCGATTGATGAATTGGATTACCATTATCACGGTTTTTCAGACGAAGAGTTGGATGAACACTTTAATATTGGACATTATGTTTACCAACGTGAAAGTATGACGTTGCGTGAAATCGACAAAGCTTTAAAAGAAACTTATTGTGGCCATATCGGGATTGAATTTATGCATATTACCGATATCGATATTCGTCGTTGGTTACAAGAAAAAATTGAATCGGTTTTGAATAAACCGTTGTTCAGCAAAGAAGAGCAGTTGACTTTCTTAAAAGAGTTAACCGCAGCAGACGGCTTGGAGCGTTATTTAGGCGCAAAATTCCCGGGTGCAAAACGTTTCTCATTGGAAGGTAGCGATGCCTTTATTCCTTTAATGAAAGAGATTATCCGCCACGCCAGCAAACAGGGCGTAAAAGATGTGGTGATGGGAATGGCGCACCGCGGACGTTTGAATATGCTGGTGAATGTACTGGGTAAAAAACCGAGTGAATTGTTTGATGAATTTGCCGGAAAACACCTTACTGATCGTACCGGCGATGTGAAATACCACCAAGGTTTCTCTTCTAATTTTATGACCGAACACGGTCTTGTTCACTTAGCATTAGCATTTAACCCTTCTCACTTGGAAATTGTCAGCCCGGTTGTTATCGGTTCTGTGCGTGCAAGACAAAATCGTAGCCACGATACCGAGCGTCAAAATGTGTTGGCGGTAACCGTACACGGTGACTCAGCCGTAGCCGGACAAGGTATTGTGCAGGAAACATTAAATATGTCGGCAACGCGTGGTTATACTGTCGGCGGTACTATTCGTATCGTAATTAATAACCAAATCGGTTTTACCACTTCCAATCCGCACGATACACGTTCTACAGAATATTGTACTGATATTGCTAAGATGATTCAGGCACCGATTATCCACGTAAATGGCGATGATCCGGAAGCGGTAGCCTTTGCTGGACGCATTGCGGTGGAATACCGTGCTAAATTCAAACGTGATATTTTCATTGATTTAATCTCTTATCGTCGTCACGGACACAACGAAGCGGACGAACCTTCTGCCACTCAACCGTTGATGTATAAGAAAATTAAAGGTCATCCGACACCGCGCAAAGTGTATGCCGATTATTTAGTACAACAACAGATTATCAGCGATGAAGAAGCAACCGCTTTGGCGAACGATTATCGCGATAAATTAGACCAAGGTGAGTGTGTTGTTGCGGAATATACGCCAATCGATATGAATAAGATCGACTGGTTGCCTTACTTAAATCACAGTTGGACTTCTCCTTACGAAAGTAAATTCCCGGAAGAGCGTTTTAAAGCTTTGGCACATAAGATCAGTGAATATCCGGAAGATCACGTGCTACAAAGTCGTGTTGCGAAAATTTACAATGACCGCCAAGCAATGGCGCGTGGTGAAAAACCGTTTGACTGGGGAATGGCAGAAACAATGGCATATGCCACTTTATTGGATGACGGCAATCATATCCGTTTATCCGGTGAAGATGCAGGACGCGGTACTTTCTTCCATCGTCACGCCGTGTTGCATAATCAACAAAATGGCACCACTTATACGCCGTTACAGCATCTCCATAATAAACAAGGTGAGTTTGAAGTGTGGGATTCCGTATTGTCAGAAGAGTCTGTACTTGCATTTGAATACGGTTTTGCTACCACCACACCGAGAACATTAACCTTGTGGGAAGCACAATTCGGGGATTTTGCCAATGTGGCGCAAGTTGTCATTGACCAATTTATCAGCTCCGGCGAACAAAAATGGGGCAGAATGTGCGGTTTGGTAATGCTTTTACCTCACGGTTATGAAGGTCAGGGTCCTGAACACTCATCTGCACGTTTGGAACGCTACCTACAACTTTGTGCGCAAGATAATATCCAAGTTTGCGTACCGTCAACACCGGCACAGGTTTACCATATGTTAAGACGTCAATTATTGCGTAAGGTACGCCGTCCATTGATCGTGATTACACCTAAATCTTTGCTCCGTCATCCATTGGCAGTGTCTGAAATGAAAGAGTTGTATGACGGTTCATTTAAGAATGCGATTGGTGAAATTGATCCGATTGATGCAAAACAGGTGAAACGTGTGGTGCTTTGTTCCGGTAAGGTCTATTACGATCTGTTGGAAGAAAGACGTAAACGTGAAATTAAGGATGTTGCTATTGTTCGTATTGAACAGCTTTATCCATATCCACACGAAGAGATCAAAGAAATTCTATCGGCTTATCAACACGTTACTGATTTTGTTTGGTGTCAAGAAGAACCGCAAAACCAAGGTGCGTGGTATTGTAGCCAACATAATTTCTATGCTTCTATACCGGAAGGAGCAAAATTACGTTATGCAGGTCGTCCGGCATCTGCATCACCGGCGGTCGGTTATATGTCATTACATATCAAACAACAAAAAGCATTGATTGATGACGCATTAACTATTGAAACTAAAGAATCTAACTAAAGTAGAGGGTTATATAAATGAGTAATATTGAAGAAATTGTTGTTCCTGATTTACCGGAATCTGTAGCGGATGCGACCGTAGCAACTTGGCATAAAAAAGCAGGTGAGTTCGTTAAACGTGATGAAGTCCTTGTTGAAATTGAAACCGATAAAGTGGTTTTGGAAGTGCCGGCACCTATTGATGGTGTGTTGGATGCTATTGTGGAAGAAGAAGGTGCAACAGTTGTCAGTAAACAATTGTTAGGTAAATTACGCGCTGTTAAAGAAGGCGAAGAAACAAATGCCAGCGTAAATAAAACTGAACCGACACCATCAGATCGTCAACAAGCGGCAATTGAGCCGGAAAGCACAAATGATGCATTGAGTCCGGCAGTTCGTCGTCTATTGGCTGAAAATGATCTTGACCCGAGCAAGATTAAAGGTTCCGGTGTTGGCGGACGTTTAACTCGCGAAGATGTTGAAGCTTATTTAGCTTCCGCATCTAAAGCACCGGCAGCTGCAGCGGCTGAACCGGCTCCGATATTAGTGGCACGCAGTGAAAAACGTGTTCCGATGACCCGTTTACGTAAACGTATTGCAGAACGTCTACTAGAAGCGAAAAACAGCACTGCAATGTTGACGACTTTCAATGAATTGGATATGACACCAATTAAAAAATTGCGTAAACAGTATGGTGAACAGTTCGAGAAAAAACACGGTGTTCGTTTAGGCTTTATGTCATTCTATGTTAAAGCCGTTGTTGAAGCTTTGAAACGTTATCCGGAAATCAATGCTTCTCTTGATGGCGATGATATTGTTTACCACAACTATTTCGATATCAGCATTGCCGTATCAACCCCACGTGGCTTAGTCACTCCGGTATTACGCGATTGTGATCAACTCAGTATGGCTGAAATTGAAAAACAAATTAAATCACTTGCTGAAAAAGGTCGTGACGGCAAATTAACCGTTGAAGATTTAACCGGCGGTAACTTCACTATTACCAATGGCGGTGTGTTCGGCTCATTAATGTCTACGCCGATTATTAATCCGCCGCAAAGTGCAATTCTTGGTATGCACGCGATTAAAGATCGTCCGGTAGCGGTTAACGGTCAGGTGGAAATTCGCCCAATGATGTATTTGGCGCTCTCTTATGACCACCGTTTGGTAGACGGCAGAGAATCTGTTGGTTTCTTAGTTACAATCAAAGAATTGTTAGAAGATCCGACACGTATTTTATTGGAAATCTAAACTTAATAACCATCACCTTTAATCAATGCCTACCGTAAAGGTAGGCACATACTAAATAGGAGAAATCATGAATTTACATGAATACCAAAGTAAGCAGATTTTTGCTGAATATAAATTACCAGTGAGCAGAGGTATTGCTTGTCAAACTGTCGAAGAAGGTTTGCAGGCAATGAAAACATTGGGCGGTAAAGAATGGGTGGTCAAATGTCAGGTTCACGCCGGTGGACGTGGTAAAGCCGGCGGCGTTAAATTGGTTCAGACAGAAGAACAATTAACTGAATTTTTTAACAAATGGTTAGGTAAACGTTTAGTGACTTTCCAAACTGATGCGAATGGACAGCCGGTCAACACAATTTATGTGGAAGAAGCATCAGATCTTGAAAAAGAACTCTATGTCGGTATGGTTATTGACCGTTCATCACAATCCGTTGTCTTTATGGCTTCAACTGAAGGTGGTGTAAACATTGAAGAAGTTGCGGCGAAAACCCCACATTTATTACATAAAGTGTATGTTGATGCCTTGATCGGCGGTATGCCTTATCAAGGTCGTGAATTGGCATTTAAACTTGGTTTAAATCCGGAACAAACCAAACAATTTACTCAAATGTTCTGCCAATTAACTAAATTGTTCGTTGAAAAAGATGCCTCTCTACTTGAAATCAACCCGCTTGTGATTTTGAAAAACGGTAAATTGCACTGTCTTGATGCCAAAGTAGTGATTGACGGTAATGCGTTATATCGTCATCCGGATTTATTGGCAATGCGTGATTTAAGTCAAGAAGATCCACGTGAAGCCGAAGCGGAAGAATCACAACTTAACTATGTTGCACTTGACGGTAACATCGGTTGTATGGTGAATGGTGCCGGCTTGGCGATGGGTACAATGGATATCGTTAAATTGCACGGTGGTAATCCAGCAAACTTCCTTGATGTTGGTGGTGGCGCGACTAAAGAACGTGTTGCTACTGCATTTAAGATTATTCTTTCAGATAAAAATGTGAAAGCGGTATTAGTCAATATTTTCGGTGGTATCGTACGTTGTGACTTAATCGCCAACGGTATTATTGATGCAGTGAAAGAAGTCGGAATTAACGTGCCGGTAGTTGTGCGTTTGGAAGGTAATAACGCTGAATTGGGACGCGAAATTCTTGCCAACAGCGGACTTAAAATTACAGCTGCCAACTCATTAACAGAAGCAGCGCAGTTAGTGGTTAAAGCAGCGGAGGATAAATAATGTCTATTTTAATTGATAAAAATACAAAAGTGATTTGCCAAGGTTTTACCGGTGGTCAAGGAACATTCCATTCAGAACAAGCGTTAGCTTACGGCACACAACTTGTCGGCGGTGTTTCACCGAATAAAGGCGGCACTACACATTTAGGTTTGCCTGTATTCAATACCGTTCGTGAAGCGGTTGAAGCGACCGGTGCAACTGCCAGTGTTATCTATGTGCCTGCACCTGGTTGTAAAGATGCGATTTTGGAAGCGATTGATGCTGGAATTCAATTAATTGTTTGTATCACTGAAGGTATTCCAACCGAAGATATGTTGGTAGTTAAACAAAAATTAAATCAAACCGGTGTACGAATGATTGGACCAAACTGCCCGGGTGTGATTACACCGGATGAATGTAAAATCGGTATTATGCCGGCACATATTCACAAAAAAGGTAGTATCGGTATTGTTTCACGTTCAGGTACATTAACCTATGAAGCAGTAAAACAAACTACAGATGAAGGTTATGGTCAATCAACCTGTGTCGGTATCGGTGGTGACCCGATTCCGGGTTCAAGCTTCATTGATATTCTTAAATTATTCCAAGCTGATCCGGAAACCAAAGCGATTGTAATGATCGGTGAAATCGGTGGTTCTGCGGAAGAAGAAGCTGCTGCTTATATTAAACAAAACGTGACTAAACCTGTCGTTTCTTATATTGCCGGGGTGACTGCACCGAAAGGCAAACGTATGGGACACGCTGGTGCGATTATTAGTGGCGGTAAAGGTACAGCAGATGAAAAATATGCTGCATTAGAAGCAGCCGGTGTAAGAACTGTACGTAGTCTTGCCGATATTGGTAAAGCATTACGTGAAATTTTAGGCTAGTTTTTAGTCGTCTGTATCATAAATAGAAAAAACCGGTATTCGAGAGATTACCGGTTTTTTGTTTGCTTAAGGCGAAAAATAAGTTTTGTATTAATAGCTTAATTTTAAATTAACTTATTGATTCGACAACATTTTCTTTAATAGCATTTTTCTTAATAAACCACCTAATAAATGTAGCGTAAATAAGATAATGGATAAGAGATAAAGCGGCGTATTGCCAAATGCAGCAAATGGCGTTTTGCCACTGACTTTATACATTTCTGTCGTCAGTGTGGTCGCTGTGAATTGCGGCGCTTGTTTGATGACTTTACCGAATGGATCGATAAATGCCGTTACGCCGGTATTAGTGCTGCGAATTAGCGGTTTCCCTAATTCCAATGCACGCATTCTTGCCATTTGGAAATGTTGCCACGGACCGATTGAAGTACCAAACCAAGCATCATTGGAAACGGTTAACAGAAAATCGGTATTTTGTTGCAGACTTTTTTGTACTTCACTGTCAAAAATAATTTCATAACAAATTGCGTTAGTGAAATTTGCTTGCTTTATTGGTAGTGGCGGTTGTTGTAATCCACCGGCAGACATACTGGAAAAAGGAATATTAATGATATTTTCAATAAATGGCAGAGGAATATATTCACCGAAAGGCACAAGATGGTGTTTTAAATAACGTGATGTATGATTAATATCATAAGGTTGTTGCGGCGTTAATGCGATTAATGAATTATATAAATGTTCGCTGTTGCTTGCTTGATAAATAGTGCCTAATAAAATAGCACTATTAGATTGTTGCGATAAACGTGACAACATTTCAATATAAGGAGTGAGCTGATTTTCTAATAATGGCAATACAGATTCAGGCAAAATAATAATATCGCTTTTCCCTAAATGAGGCATAATCAGATTCTGATAAATATCGAGTGATTGATAAATATAATCCGGATTCCATTTATTTTGCTGTTCAATATTTCCTTGAACCAACGTGATTGTAAGGGGTTTCTGTTGCGGATCTTGTTTAATAAACGTAATTTTATTACTGTAATAACTGATGACTACTAAAATAATGGCTAGAAAAGTTTGTGATGTCGCTAATAATAAGCGGCGATCATTTTTATTGCTTAGGCTGTGAATAATATTGAGTCCGAGCGCAGATAACCAGACTATGACAAAAGTGATGCCCTGAACACCGAAGAAAGGCGCAATGCCGGCAAACAGCGTATCAATTTGCGTATAACCGAATTGTAACCAAGGAAAACCGGTAAATAACCAGCCACGTAGAAATTCAGTAAAAGTCCAGAGAATTGCGAAAATAATCGCTTGTTGTACTGCTAATTTTCTGATCAACCAACTGAATAATAGTGGAAATAGCGATAAATATGCTGCTAAAACAAGCACTAAACTATAAGCTGCGGCAGTGGATAAACCTCCAAATTGATCTAAACTGATATTAATCCAGTTTAAACCGAAGCTAAAATAACTCATTCCCCATAAAAAAGAGGATATTAACGCTAATTTAGTCGAAGGCGCATATTTAATAACGGCTAATAGCAAAAAAATAGAAATAAAAGCCAACCCGCTATAATTAAAAGGGGCGTAAGCAAAAACACCGATAATGCCGGAAAAAACGGCAAGAAGAGGATATAGATATTTTGGCATTATAATAATCTCAATATTTTAATCTTATTTTATTAACTTCAGAATAAATAATGGCAGACTATAAAAGTAGTCTGCCATTTAACGTTTAATGAATATGCTATATGTTGCTATTTTCCTGATTATCCTGCTGCATTTTTTCCAATTGTTCATCAGGAATAATAACGCGTAATTGAATAATGCGGCGGCTATCAGCGGAAGTCACTTTGAATTCAATATTATCCAGTGTAATGCTTTCACCTCTTGTCGGTAGATAACCGAACGCCTGCATAATGACACCGCCGATCGTATCCACCTCTTCGCCGGTAAAACCGGTGCCGAAATATTGGTTAAAATCTTCAATATCGGTCAAGGCTTGCACTGCATAGATATGTTTTGAAAGTTGGCGGATATCTTCAACGTCTTCTTCATCAAATTCATCTTCAATATCACCGACAATTTGTTCCAAAATGTCTTCAATAGTGACCAAGCCGGAAATTGAACCGAATTCATCAACAACAATCGCCATATGAAAACGCTCGGATCGGAACTCTTTCAGCATTCTATCGACACGTTTACTTTCCGGAATGATCACTGCAGGACGCAGCACTTCGTGTACTGAAAAAGGTTGTGCATCCGGACGCAAATATTTCAATAAGTCTTTTGCCAGCAAAAGACCAATCACATTATCGCGCTCATCGGCAATTACCGGAAAACGTGAGTGAGCGGATTCAATAATTACATCAAGACATTCAGACAAACTCTGTTGTGCATTGATAAAGACAATTTGCGAACGAGGAATCATAATATCTCGTACCCGTAATTCAGAAATTTCAATGACGCCTTCAATCATTTGTCGTGTCTCTTGATTGATGACCTCATTTTGTTCTGAATCACGAATAGCTTCCACCAGTTCTTCCCTATTTTTAGGATCAGCCGGAAAAAAGTTATTTAATAAAGATTGAAAGAACCCTTTTTTGGCATTGCTTTCGTTTGAATTTGTCGAATGCTCGTCACTCATAGTGATTTATTGATTACTCCTGTGTAATAAAAACGTTGAAAAGCTATCACATTTGCTGCGTTTTGACTAGCTCACAATAACTATTTTGTGAATTCTGTCAAGGTTTTAGCAAAACGTGCCAAGCCTTCATCCAATTCAGTCTGAGAGATATTCAGCGCCGGTGCAAAACGCACGACATTCGGGCCGGCAACCAACAACATTAGACCGAATTGATTGGCAAGATGACAAATATCCATTGCTTTTCCGTGATACTGTTCAACCAATTCTGCACCGATTAATAAGCCTTCGCCACGAATCTGTTTAAAAATCGGTGTTTGTTGGTTTAATTTTGCCAACTGTTGTTTGATAAATTCTCCCTTTTCCTGCACTTTTTGCAAAAAGTGCAGATTACCGATAATTTCGATAACTTTGTTACCAATGGCACAGGCTAACGGATTTCCACCGAATGTGGTGCCGTGTACGCCCGGTTTAAAGCTGGCGGCGATTCTGTCTGTGGTCAACATTGCACCAATCGGGAAGCCGTTTGCCAATGCTTTGGCACTGGTTAAAATATCTGGCACAACGCCGGATTGCATATAAGCGTAAAGGTATCCGGTACGGCCGACACCGGTTTGCACTTCATCAAAAATCAAAAGTGCCTGATATTGATCGCACAATTCACGCAATCCTTGTAAAAAGGCTTTATCGGCAGGAATAACGCCACTTTCGCCTTGGATCGGCTCAAGAATGACAGCGCAAGTGTGATCATCAATCACTGCTTTTACTGCTTCCAAATCGTTATAAGGAACGTGGATGATATCTGCCGGTTTAGGGCCGAAACCATCAGAATATTTTGCTTGGCCGCCTACGCTAACGGTAAACAGAGTACGACCGTGAAAACTCTGTTTAAAAGAAATTATCTTGCTTTTTTGATAACCAAAATGATCTACTGCATAACGACGTGCCAGTTTCAACGCTGCCTCATTGGCTTCTGCGCCGGAATTAACAAACATAACGCGTTCGGCAAATGTTTTGGCAACTAAAGATTTTGCCAAAGCGAGGGTCGGTTCACTGGTAAACCAGTTGCTGGAGTGCCACAGAGTTGAACCTTGTTGTTGTAATACTTCAATAAGTTCATCAGGGCAGTGACCCAACGCATTAACGGCAATGCCGCCGGTTAAATCAATATATTCTTTGCCTTGTTGATCCCAAACGCGACTTCCTTTCCCTTTAACCGGAATAAAATTTGCCGGAGTATAGTTCTGAACCATCACATAATTAAAATCGCTACGTCTAATTTGTTGTTGCATCATTTTCGCCTCAATCTGTTTTCTGAAAATAGAATGAACTCAGAATACGCTTAATTGAATATTTAATCAATTAAATTGCATAATAATTCATTAATTGGTGCCGCCGACAGTAATTTTTTCGATTTTCAATGCCGGTTGACCAACGCCGACCGGTACGCTTTGTCCCTGTTTGCCGCAAACGCCGATACCGTGATCAATCTCCAATTCATTCGCTACCATTGATACATTCTGCATTACTTCAATTCCACTGCCGATGAGGGTTGCACCTTTAATCGGTTTGGTGATTTTCCCTTTTTCGATTAAATAGGCTTCTGAAGTGGAAAACACAAATTTGCCGGAAGTGATGTCGACTTGACCGCCACCGAAGTGTGGTGCGTAAACGCCATAATCGACCGATTGAATCAAATCATCAAATTGGTGTGCGCCCGGTAGCATATAGGTGTTGGTCATACGCGGCATCGGTAAATGGGCATAAGATTCGCGGCGGGCATTGCCGGTTGGTTTCATTCCCATTAAACGCGCATTCAATTTATCTTGCATATAACCTTGTAAAACGCCGTCTTTAATCAAAACATTGTATTGTCCCAGTACACCCTCATCATCAATCGTGAGTGAACCGCGGCGATCCGGCAAGGTGCCGTCATCAACAATGGTGCAGAGCGGAGAAGTGACTAATTCACCGATTTTGCCGCTGAACAATGATGATTTTTTACGATTAAAATCGCCTTCTAAACCGTGTCCGACTGCTTCGTGCAATAAAACCCCCGGCCAGCCGGCACCTAACACCACCGGCATCATTCCGGCAGGCGCAGCAATGGCATTAAGATTGACCAACGCTTGACGAACGGCTTGTTTTGCAAAATAAACGGCACGTTGTTCACCTTGATAATCTTCAAAAAACCAAGTTAATGCGCGACGACCGCCCACGCCGGCGCTACCACGTTCACGGCGACCGTCCTGTTCGGCTAAAACGGAAATGGATAAACGAATTAATGGACGAATATCCGCAGCCAGAGTGCCGTCGGTGGCGGCAATAAGCACCTCTTCATATAAGGTGGAAAGCGTGACGGATACGCGAGTGATTCGTGGATCTTCCGCACGCGCGCTGTTATCAACCAAATGCAACAGCGCAATTTTTTGCTCGCGCGATAGCGTATCCAAAGGGTTTATTGCGGCATAATGTAAAATTGGATCGACCGCGTTGAAACCTTGTTGTGGGAAAATGGCAGTAACGGGCGATTTATGCTGAGCAATGCCTTTTGCGGCAGAAGCACAATTGTGCAAGGCGTTCAAATTGATCACATCCGAATAGGCAAAACCGGTTTTTTCTGCGCTGATAGCACGCACGCCGACACCTTGATCGATATGAAATCCGCCCTCTTTGATAATGCCGTCTTCCAATGTCCAAACTTCATCCATTGAAGTCTGAAAGAACAGATCGGCAAAATCGATTTGACGATCGGAAAAAATATCAAAAATTGTTGGCAGTTGTGCTATGGAAAGTTGGTTGGGTGTTAATAAAGAATCTGCTACTTGGTCTAATATCTTCATATTATGATTAATGTGTAAAAAATTGCTCTAAAAAATGGTAAGCATTATATGCCGTTCATTCTGTAAATAACAATGTTTATACACCAAGAACAGCATAATCTGCCAGATATTGTAGCTGTAAACAGTGATGATCAACAGTTAATACAAAGGCGGCTGTATTAGGAATTGCCAAAGCGTGAGTAAATTGTCGGAAACGTTGCATATCTCGATTATTATTCACATCATAATCAAGAATTTTCCACGATAGTTGTGCTAGCCAGATACCGTGCGTAAAAAATAGACTATTATCAGGAAAAGTCGTAATTTGTCGGCAAAAATCATCAATTCTCCGACTAAAATCAAGAAAACTGTCGCATTGTGCAGCTTGTTTATCTTCCGGTTCGGCAGTGAGCCAATATTGCGTGGCAAGTTGTTGGCGTTGGGCTGTGGTAAGCGATTGAATCATTGCAAAATCGAGATAACTCAATTCGTTTAAGCAAGAGAGCTGTTGCAGCGGTAATTGATATTTTTGTACAAAAGGTTGTGCCGTTTGTTGGGTACGTAAAAATTGGGAACAGTATAGTGCAGAAGGTTGAATGTGCCACTGTTGGCAACGGTTTAAAGCCTGTTGTTGGCCGAGTTCAGTAAGAGGGATTTCTCGATCGGGCAGAGGCATTCCGCCCACATTGGCTTGGCTTTGTGCGTGGCGGAATAGATAAAACTGCCTCATTATGTTTCTCCTAAATGGTTGAAATCACGCCGTTCACGACGGTAGAGCATATTGAATTTGGAAGAGGTTTAACCTCTCCCAAAATAGGGCAATTCACCGTGTAATGAGTGATGCGTCGTTCTACAAATTTGAACATTATTACATCACAACAACATCAAACTGTTCTTGTGTATAGTAAGGTTCCATTTTGATTTGCACTTTCTTGCCAATGAAGACTTCCACTTCGGCAAGCAGGGCGTGTGTTTCTTCATTAATCAAATGTTCCGCCACTGCCCGAGAGGCATAAACCAAGAATTGTTCGCTTGAGTAGAGATGATGAACACGAATAATTTCACGCGCAATTTCATAGCAAATTGTTTCAACACTTTTTACGTGACCGCGTCCGTGGCAGTTTGGGCACTCTTCACATAAAACGTGTTCCAAACTTTCCCGTGTTCTTTTACGCGTCATTTCCACCAAACCTAATTGCGTAAAACCGTTAACTGTTGTTTTTACGCGATCTTTCGCTAAGGCATCACGTAAAGACTGTAATACCCGCTCTTGATGTTCCGCCAGCTGCATATCAATAAAATCAATGATAATAATGCCACCGAGATTACGTAATTGCAGTTGTTGGGCAATCGCTTGTGTCGCTTCAATGTTGGTATTAAAAATGGTTTCTTCCAGATTACGATGACCGACAAAACCACCGGTATTAATATCAATTGTGGTCATTGCTTCGGTCTGCTCAATAATCAGGTAACCGCCGGACTTGAGATTAACCCGTTTATTCAACGCCTTTTGGATGCTGTCTTCAACGTTATAAAGATCAAATAACGGTTGTGGACCGGTATAGACGGAGAGTGTATGGGTAAGATGAGGCAAGAATTCTTCAATAAATTCTTTAACTTCAAGGAAGATTAATTTTGAATCAATGCGGATGCTATCAATCGTCATCCCGACAAAATCACGAATAATGCGTTGTGCCAGTGCCGGCTCGGTGTAAAGCATTGCCGGTGCAGTAGAGCGCACCTTGCGTTCCAACACTTTACGCCACAAACGCTTTAGAAAATCTTCATCCTGTTTAAGCTCTTCCAGAGAAACATTTTCTGCAGCGGTACGGATGATAAAACCGCCCAACTCATCGCAAAATGGTGTAACCAACTCTTTTAAACGAGCGCGTTCTTCTTCACTTTCAATGCGTTGTGATACGCCGACGTGGCTGTTTTCCGGCATAAAGACCAAATAACGGGAGGGAAGTGTAATATCTGTGGTTAATCTTGCACCTTTTGTTCCCAACGGATCTTTAACTACCTGCACAATAATATCTTGTCCTTCACGCACCAATTCCGCAATGTCTTTAACCACAAACTGTTTTTGTTCATTTTCATCGACACATTCAGTGTGCGACACGATATCGGAAGCGTGTAAAAAAGCCGCTTTTTCCAAACCGATATCAACGAAAGCAGATTGCATTCCGGGCAAAACTCGTGTTACCCGACCCTTATATATATTGCCAACAATTCCCCGTTTTGTTTCCCGTTCAATATGCACTTCACGCAAAATTCCCCCTGCAACCAGGGCAATCCTTGTTTCGTTCGGGGTAACATTGACCAATAATTCGACCTTGTTACCATTATCCATAATTTTTCCTAAAAAATTTTCATTTGTGCGCGTTAGTCTAACCAAATCAAAATTCAATTCCTAGAATATTTTAAATAATCATTACAAATCTTTGTTTCATATCATTTATAACGGGAAGTTTTTTGTTGCTGTTGAATTTGCAAATATTGAAACTTTAGGGAAGACGAGCATTGATGCAATGTGTTAAAAACGGTGATGAGAACCGATATTGCCGTTTGTCGAGGAAAATGCAAATGTTGTTTAATTTGACTGTAAATGAGGATTTATTCTGTTCATAATGAAAAGGTGCGGATAGAAACCGCACCTTTTCCTTCTAGATATTAATTTAATTCCGCACGTAATTTTTTGGTCACTTCAACCATTACTTCTAATTGCTGTAAGGTTTCTGTCCAACCGCGGGTTTTTAAGCCGCAGTCTGGGTTCACCCATAAACGCTCTTTTGGTAATACTTTCAAGGCTTTGCGTAGCAGATGTTCAATTTCTTCTGCTTTTGGTACGCGTGGGCTGTGAATGTCGTACACACCTGGGCCAATATCATTTGGATATTTGAAATCGGCGAACGCGTTTAACAATTCCATATCCGAACGTGAAGTTTCAATGGTGATCACGTCTGCATCAAGGGCGGCGATGGCTGGCAGAATGTCGTTAAACTCGGAATAACACATATGAGTATGAATTTGTGTATCATCTTGCACGCCCATTGAGCTTAAACGGAATGCTTCGCCTGCCCATTGTAGATACGCGTCCCAATCGGCACGTTTGAGCGGTAAGCCTTCACGGATTGCCGGCTCATCAATTTGGATCACTTTAATGCCGGCTTTTTCTAAATCCAACACTTCATCAGAAAGTGCCACGCCAATTTGTTTACACACAGTGGCGCGTGGAATATCGTTTCGTACGAACGACCATTGTAAAATCGTAACCGGGCCGGTGAGCATTCCTTTCATCACTTTGTTGGTTAGGCTTTGTGCATATTGCGACCAACGAACTGTCATCGGCACAGGACGAACCACATCACCGTAAATAATTGGCGGCTTAACGCAACGTGAACCGTAGCTTTGCACCCAACCGAATTTGGTGAAAGCGAATCCGTCTAATAATTCACCGAAGTATTCCACCATATCGTTACGTTCCGCTTCGCCGTGTACTAGCACGTCTAAATCTAGACGCTCTTGTTCCCGCACCACCAATTCAATCTCTTTTTTCATCGCTGCTTCATAATCTTCAAGGCTTAATGCCCCTTTTTTGAATTGTGCACGAGCGTGGCGAATTTCACTGGTTTGTGGGAATGAACCGATCGTCGTAGTTGGCAACAAAGGTAAATTTAACCACGCATTTTGTTTGGCAATACGCTCAGCAAATGGCGATTTACGTTGATCTGCGCCTACCGGCAAATTAGCTAAACGTTCAGCCACTTCAGGGCGATGAATTTCTGTGCTGTTGGCTCGCGCATCTGCAGCGGCTTGGCTAGCAGCTAATTCTGCTTGCACTGCGGCACGGCCTTGCTCAAGTGCGGTCTTAATTACCGATAATTCTTGCACTTTTTGAAGCGTGAATGCCAACCAGTTATAAAGCTCAGGTTTGTTTTCTTTTAATTGCACTTCCACTGATAAATCGTACGGACAATGTAATAAAGAGCAGCTTGGCGCAATCCATAAACGTTCGCCTAGTCTGGCTTTTAACGGTTCAAGCACGTCTAGCACTTGGTTGAGATTGGCACGCCATACGTTGCGTCCGTCAATCACACCGGCTGAAAGCACTTTGTCATAATCAGCAAAGGCAGTCAGTTGCTCAGGCGCACGCACTAAATCGATGTGTAAGCCGTCCACAGGTAAGGATTTCAATAAGTTTGCGTGTTCTGCTACCGAGCCAAAATAGGTTGCCAATAATAACTTCGCATTCACTTTTTCGCTTAACTCAGCATAAACCGCTTGATACGCCGCGACCCATTCAGCAGGCAAATCTACCGCAAGGGCAGGCTCGTCAATTTGAATCCATTCCACGCCTTCTGCCGCTAATGCATTAAGAATTTCCACATAAACAGGCACGAGTTTGGTTAATAATGCAAAGCGATCAAAGGCTTCACCTTTTTCCTTACCTAAATGTAAGAACGTCAATGGGCCAACAATGGTCGGTTTCACATTTAAACCAAGGGCTTTTGCTTCACGAATTTGTTGCACATAATGGGCTGGGTTAGCTTTAAATTCGGTGTTTTTGTGGAATTCCGGTACTAAATAGTGATAGTTGGTATCAAACCATTTTGTCATCTCAATGGCGAATTGCTCTTTGTTACCACGCGCCAGTTGGAAATATTGATCAAGCGTTAATTGCTGGCTATCAAAACCGAAACGCGCTGGAATTGCTCCGGTTGCCACTTGCAGATCTAAAATATGATCATAAAAAGTGAAATCTGCCACTGCCACATAATCCGCATTGGCGGCGGCTTGGTGTTGCCAATTTTTTTCTCTTAATAATTTTGCAACGGTTAATAAATCCTGTTCAGATAACTCTTGTCGCCAATAACGTTCTTGAGCGAATTTTAGTTCACGCTTTGCGCCAACGCGCGGAAAACCTAAAAGGTGAAATGTTGTCATAATGCATCTCCTTATATTTTTATATTAAAATTGATCTGAATAGACGTCTAAACGTCTTTATATGATGCAGAATAACGAAAAATTCTGTATGATGAAAGCTCATAATTTTCATATTTAAGATGAATTAAATTAATAAAGATGAAACCTACCTTTTTAGAATTACGACATTTAAAAACGTTATTGGCATTAAAGGAGACCGGCAGTGTGTCTTCAGCTGCAAAACGCATTTATTTAACGCAATCGGCACTTTCTCATCAATTAAAGCTAATGGAAGAGCAGTTCGGCTTACCTTTATTTGAACGGAAAACATCGCCTATTCGCTTTACTGCCGCCGGAGAGCGTTTGATTCAGTTGGCAAATGAGGTGTTGCCGAAAGTGGTTATTGCGGAGCGTGATTTAGCGCGGGTTAAACAGGGGGAAGCAGGGGAGTTACGCATTGCGGTAGAGTGTCATACCTGTTTTGATTGGTTAATGCCGGCAATGGATCAGTTTCGACAACATTGGGGCTTGGTTGAATTGGATATTGTTTCCGGTTTCCAGACCGATCCGGTGGGATTATTGTTAACCAATCGTGCCGATTGGGCAGTGGTATCGGAAATGGAAGAAAACAGTGAAGTGATCCATTGTCCTTTGTTTGCTTATGAAATGGTAGGGATTTGTGCGAGAGATCACGAACTGGCAAGTAAAGAGGTTTGGCAGGCACAAGATTTTGTCGATCAAACGTTGATTACCTATCCGGTGCCGGATGATATGCTGGATTTATTGCGTAAGGTGCTGAAACCGGCAGGAATAAATCCGATTAGACGGACTACAGAGTTAACCATTGCAATGATACAATTGGTCGCCAGTAAACGAGGGATTGCGGCATTACCGTACTGGGCAGTATTACCTTATTTAGAAAAAGGGTATGTTGTGGCGAGAAAAATTACTGAAAAAGGTTTATATAGTAATTTATATGCGGCAATTCGAGTGGAAGATCGAAACGTTGCTTATATTGATGATTTTTATGAAACAGTGAAAAATCAATGTTTTGCAACTTTACCGGATTTGGTGGTTTTGGATTGAGGAAGAAAAATGTCTTTACAATTTAATGGGATAGCACTTTTTTTAGTCGCTTTAATTGCGTTAGGCGTTATTGGACATAATAGTTCGGTCACTGTGGCGGCATCAGTCTTGTTATTAATGCAACAAACACTGTTAGCAAAGCATATCGTTTGGCTGGATAAATATGGTTTGACCATTGGTATTATTATCTTAACTATCGGGGTTTTAAGCCCTCTGGTATCCGGAAAAATCAGCTTGCCGGAATTAAAACAGTTATTGCATTGGAAAATGTTTTTATCTATTGCCGTAGGGATTTTGGTTGCTTGGTTAGGGGGTAGAGGCGTTTCCTTGATGAGTGGCTCGCCAACATTGGTAACCGGGTTATTGATTGGCACCATTTTGGGAGTTGCTTTTTTAGGTGGGGTGCCTGTCGGGCCATTAATTGCTGCCGGAATTTTGTCGTTAATCATAGGAAAATCATAAAAAATAGGTGCAATATCGGATAAGAAAAATACAATTTAGCTAAAATTGTTGAAAATAGCACCGAACGAACATTTTCGTGAATTTTATGCTTGCAACCGTCTTAAACATCCGTATAATGCACCTCGTTCACTGATGCCTGGGTGGCGAAATTGGTAGACGCAGTTGATTCAAAATCAACCGCCTTCGGGTGTGCCGGTTCGAGTCCGGCCCTAGGCACCATCTCTTTGATTGGTTTGTTTTCAAACAGATTCAAGTCCTGTAGAAACATATTTTGGTTGTTTGATGTTGATAAATTTTCTTTAATCAACAAAGAGTTACCACATATGAAAAAACCATTCATCACAACTATTCTATCCACCAAAGGTGGAGTTACTAAAACTACTAACGCTGCGAATATTTCTGCATTTTGTGCTGATCACGGACTTAAAGTCTTGATGATCGATACCGATGTTCAGCCGTCTCTAAGTTCATATTATGAGCTGGACTATATTGCAGAGGGCGGTATTTATGAGTTTTTGATCAACAAAAATCTCAATCACAGCGAAATCATCTCTCACACCGTTATTCAAAATCTCGATTTGATCAAGTCTAATGATCCAACCGGCAAAATTAGCCTACTTTTAAGAAATTCGCCGGACGGTGTTATTCGTTTTAATCATTTATTAAAACAAATTCAAGGGTACGATTTGATTGTGATCGATACTCGCGGTACACGAGATATCACATTGGAAATGTCAGTGCTTGCCAGTGATTTAATTCTCTCTCCACTCCTTCCGGAGCTGTTATCAACGCGTGAATTTTTGCGAGGCACGTTGAGCTTATATGCGGATTTAAGCACATATGAAGCATTGGGCTTGCATTTACCGCCAATCAAAGCGGTTGCTAATCGTGTTGATAATACCAATGATGCAAAAGATGTTATTGCACAACTGCATCAAATATTCAATGAACCCCAATTTAAACAACAAGGCTATCAAGCTGAGTTTCTTGACCTCACTATTCCATCTCGCGTTGCTTACAGAGAGGCAAATACGCTTTGTACACCTATCCACAGATACAGAGAGTCTGAATTTGAAACAATGAAGAAGCTCTGTTCAACATTATTTCCTCAATTTGCACCTTACTTTCAACAATAGGAGGAAATAATATGGGACAAAAAAATAACAATGCCTTAATGAATCGCTCAATAGAGGTAGAAGAAGCCGTGATTGGGTCATTACTAATTGATAATGACGTATTTGACAATATTTCAGATATCGTGTCTGAAAAAGACTTTTCACTCAATTGGCATCAAATCGCTTTCAAAGCAATCAAAAACAGACTTTCTAATGGCGAAAGTATTGATATTCTGATCTTAGAAGACGATTTAAGAAAATCTTATCCCTCTCAAGAGGGAATGTTTGCTTATCTAGTTGAACTTGTACAAAAAACACCGACATCAAGTAATGCTGAAGTCTATGCTAAAAAATTAAGCGAAATCGCAAAAGTGCGAGAGTTGATGAAATTGGGTGAGAAATTACAAAATATCTCACAAAATGAAAGCATAGAAAATGTAATATCAAGTGCTGAAAAACAGTTATTTGAGATAACCACCAATCAAACTGATGCCAGCAATATCTCACTTTCTGCAGCATTGAAAACAGCAGTGAGCAAAATAGAAAATGCGTGCTTTCAAAATTCGGCAGTAAGCGGAATACCAACAGGATTAGATGATTTAGATACAATGACGACAGGCTTTCAGCCTGCAGATTTCGTGGTGATCGCAGGCAGACCGGGAATGGGAAAAACCGCATTCTTACTCTCGTCAATAAAAGCGACATTAGAGCAATCTGAACAGCCTGTATTGTTCTTTTCGCTAGAAATGCCATCAGATCAAATCATCACTAGATTGTTATCAATGGTTGGCAACATTCCACTGCAAACCTTGCGTAATCCGCTTTTGCTAGATGATGAGGGTTTCGCCAAGCTGTCAACAGCAATCAATACCATCAAACAATGGGAAAATCGCTTAATCATTGATGATTCTCCTTCATTAACAGCGGATATTTTACGCTCAAGAGTCCGTAAATACTCAAGATTACACGGACAACCTGCAGCAATTTTTGTTGATTATCTACAGCTGATGCGTTATCCGACAGCACCAAATCGCTATGAAGAAATCAGCAAAATTTCTAATGCGTTGAAAGCGTTAGCGAAAGAGATGAATTGCCCGGTAATCGCATTGGCTCAACTTAATCGAGCTGTAGAAGGACGAGCGATAAAACGTCCAACCAACGCAGATTTAAGAGACTCAGGCCAAATCGAACAAGATGCAGACGTCATTATATTGCTGCATCGAGACGATTATTATAGCAAAGATGATGAAAAAACCGGGTTAGCGGAAGTAATTATCGGGAAGCAACGTAACGGCCCAGTTGGTACAGTAGAATCTTATTTTGCTGCTCAATATTCCCGATTTGAGCCATCTCATTATGCTAATGCCTAATTAAGGAGGAGTTATGAAAAATATCTTTCAAAAATCAAAAGAAGAACGCAAAGCCTCTTTGATGAGAGGCATTCAGGTCGGTTTAATTCCAAATACTAGCCCTGATTACACCGCAGCGATTACTGCTACTCAAACAGCAGAACCTGAATTAAGGACAGTCACGCTGTTAGAATTAAGACCGTTTGATAACAACCCAAGAAAAACACAAAATCCAAAGTTTGAAGAGATCAAAGAGTCTATCAGAGTAAGAGGATTAGATTTTCCACCTAACATTACTAAGCGACCAAATGAGAATTTTTATATCATCGCTGACGGTGGTAACACACGTCTGCAGGCATTAAAAGAGTTATATGAAGAAACACAAGACCCTAAATATTTCTCCATTCGTTGTCTATATAAGCCGTGGCAAGGTGAAAGCGATGACAACACAGAAGGCGATTTACATTGCTTGATTGGACATTTAGCTGAAAATGACCTGCGTGGAGACCTCAGCTTCATTGAACGTGCGTTAGGCATTGCCCAAGCAAAACGGTTTTATGAAAAACAGCTAGGTGAATCACTTTCTCACCGTAAATTTATTGAACGCTTAAAAGCCGATGGCTATAGCGTCACATATTCAGTCTGGGCAAGGATGCAACAATGCATTGATTTACTCTATCCAGCCATTCCAACATTATTATTTAATGGGATGGGAAGACCGCAAATCGAAAAATTATTAATCATTTATAACAATGCAGAAAAGTGTTTTGATAAACACACCGCATTACACTACAAAGATAACAATAGTTTTCAGTCATTATGGTTAGATACCCTAAAAAGGTTCGATAATGACGACTATTCATTTGAAATTTTCCAAGATGAATTGATAGGCAATATGGTCAATGAAATTGGTACGGATTATGTTTCTTACCAAGATATTCTCTTTGAACTTGAGAATAAACCTAAAGCCAATGTATCAACCAATCAAGAAACTGAAGCAGTTAATGAAAATATTACGCCTTCACAGGAATTAAAAACTGAACCAGATAATCAAAATGATGAAAAATCAGAAGATGATCAAAAAATAAGCACTGATCGCAGTGTGACCAGTGAGCAAAAAATGAACGATTTTGATGGTTTTGATAATTCTGAACCAGAAAATGAAGATTATCAGACTGAACCAGATTATGAAGAATCTTTAACAACTGAACCAGACAATATTGACGATAATGGGTTATCTGATTTCGGGCTATCATTTGAAAAACAGCAATCAATTAATGAGCAGAAACAGCAACGAGCCGCACAAAACGGCATAACATTTGCAAACAGTGGCTGTCAGCCTGTTGAAGATATCTGGCAAATTTATCCAGCTATTGATAATGTTGAAAAACTACGCTTTGAAGCGTATGGGTTAACGACTGATATTGTGTCAATTATCGGTCTTAAATCATCCATCATTGAACCTATTAATGATGACTTCAGTTTTACTATTCTGCCATTACAATCAGATAATGTCTCTGCTTTGCAAGAGAATATACATCAATTGTTGTCGTGCTTGGCAACAGATGGTCACAATGAAAATTTAACTTGTACCCTCAATGAATCATTATTGATAGGTATGGAATCTGAACCGGAAATTAATGATTTATTACTGGTTAAAATCTTCAGGCTTATCAGAGTCACGCGTCAATTAAGACAGCACTTACGGGGATGTTAATTATGATGCCAACAATCAATCAAATTATACTACCTCACCTCATTGCCCAGATAAAAATGGGCAAATTACGCTATTGTGAGGAGCTGGGATTTAGTACCGAGGAGTTGATAAAAATCAACAACCTTACTACTGACGAGCTCCATTTTCTGAGCAATATGAACACGACTTTTTTCAAAGTAAGTGTTAATCACGATTTACTAAATAAAATGCTGAAGAGAACCAAAGATCAAACAGAATATCAAAATCTGTTTGACAGAGCACTTGTTCTTGGCGCAAGCATTGAATTAATGCGCCATTTTTTTGGCGCGCAAAGCCACGAAGTTAGCGAAAGAAGACGTTTGCTAGGGAAGCAAATCTCAAGCGGAAGACGAGCATTTACTGACCCGGAAAAATCCAGTGCTGCGTGGTATAGATGGCAGGAAGCCTGTAAGCTCTCTGAGAAAAACAGAGAGCTAAATGATATTACCGCTTTAGACAATTTGATGGTGATTGCTGAAGAGCTGGATCTTGATTTGACAACGCTCTGGAAGCAGGTGCAGAGATGGGAAAAAAATGGAGGTGAGCTATGACAATAACAACAGGGAACGCAGGATTGTTTTATTTTGGAAATCCGCACGAAACCGTCCCTCTAAGACTCTTACAAGATCCCTATTTAACGGTTCGTGCAAAATATACTTGGCAAATGATTCGTTACCACGCGAAAGCCTTTGCTAGTAGCTTATTTCCGAGCTATGAGAAGTTGCAAGAACTTCTCTCAGACAAACTTTATCGCCAAGAAAAAGTCTCACGAAAAATTGTAAGTCAAACGCTATTGTTGTTGAGATTAACAAGATGGCTCACTTTGTGTGATACCAAACGAGATGAGAAAGGAAGAGTTTTGGGCAACGTATACATCATTCACGATGAGCCTATCGGCATTACGGATGCCGTTCATTTTGACTCTTCCTATTTAAAACTACTTGCTCAGTCAACTAAACACAATGACAGAGTCGTGCAAGAAGTTGCACAGCATATTATTGAGTCAATCAAAAATGATAAAAACAACGCTCATTTTGTATCATATTTAACATTGATGCAGAAACGTTTCAATGAATCCCAAGATGCCTCATTAAATTCAAATCGCACTCCGGCAGTAGCGAAAAAAGTAATGGCAGAATTATTAACAACAGAGACAGATAACAAATCGGAACTCAGTGAAAAAGAGAAAAAATTGCAGAGTTCCGAAATGGAACTTAGTCAAAAAGATGAAGTTTTACAGAGTTCCGATATGGAACTCAGTGAAAATTATCAGAGTTCCCAAATGGAACTCAGTAAAAATGATGAAAATATAGCCAGTTCCCAAATGGAACTCAGTGAAAATGATGAAAATATAGCCAGTTCCCAAATGGAACTCAGTGAAAAAGGAGAAAATTTGCTTAGTTCCGATATGGAACTCAGTACGAAACCACTAAAATCGGCTAATTTTCATACGGAACTCAGTAAAAAACACTTAGTTTCTCAGTACAGTACTAGTACTAATAATATATATACTAAGTACAGTACTAGTACTGTATTTAATAATAATTTATTAAAAGTATTTAACGATCTAGAAAAACAGACTCTAGAAAATTTAATAAGACAACTCAGATTATCTGATGCTGTCGTTCAGAGCGTGATGACTGAAGCTGCATTACGCATTGAAAAAGGCGATATTCGTAATCCGCTAAGCTATGTGTGTAGCTTGCTAAGAAAAGCGAAACAGGGAGACTTTAACGAGTATCTTTGCAAAATTAAGAACAAAACAGCAGATTTGGCAAAACCAACCTCACAGACAAAAAAACAAAATAACCCGGTTTTGACAGTCACTAGAAGTCCTGAAGAGCTTGCCAATATGCTGAATAAAGCAAAATTACTGGCAGAGCAATTACGAGGTTAGTTTTTTATCGCTTTCGGAAAATCAATTAATCATTGTGATTAACGGCGTGGCGTGAATAATAAGCTCTAATTAAAAAACAACACGAGGAGACAAATCAATGCCGAGCGTTAATCAGGTAAATATTTTGGGTAACTTGGGGGATGCGCCTCAAGTACGTTATATGCCGAACGGCGATTTAACTGCAATGCTAAGCGTAGCAACAAGTCGCGTTTGGAAAGACAAAAACGGTGAAAGACAAGAATTAACCGAATGGCACAGAATTGTGCTATATCGAAGATTAGCAGAAATTGCCAAAGATTATCTGCACAAGGGCAGTAAAGTTTTTGTGACCGGCTATTTACGTACACAAAAATGGACGGATGATAAAAACATTGATCGCTGGACAACTTCAATTATTGGTGAGCAGTTACAATTAATAAGCAGTAAACCAGTTATTCAACAAAACAAACAGACAGAAGAACATATTTCTCCTGAAGCGGAAATTCAAATCATTGAAGATGAACCACCTCCTTTTTAATTCTTATTCCCCTTAGTAATGAGTAAAGCATTTGCCGGTGAATAACCGGCTTTTTTATTTAATAAACACTGAGTAGGTTAAAAAATAAGCAATGATCGCAGTGTGACCAGTGCTTATTTTTTAATCATACTGAGTATATTAGGTCATTTATTATACAAAAATAAAGCAAATATTATAAAAATGTTAAAATTTAACAAATATTTAACCTGATCACACTGCGATCACTGCTTAAAAAATAACCATATTTTTTTGATAAAAACGAGTATCTAATAGTTTATTGTATTCATATAGCGAAAACATATGATGAGGTTTTATTCAATTAACAACAAAAAGGATACGATACTATGGCTGATGTAAACTCAATCGGTGCTTTACGCACTGATATCACTTTAACGTTGCAAACCCAATATGCCACACGACTCTGGCAGGGTAAAAATGTCAATAAAGATAATAAGCAAATAACTCGGATTATCAGCGTTCCGGTGTGTTTATCGATTTTAAATAGAATTACCCAACACGCTGCGCAAGATGATCCGTATGCAGATGCTTATTTAATGAAAATTGAGAGTAAAATTTTATCTACTCGTGAAGAAATGGCTAAATTAGCAGATAAAATGACTGATATTTATGCTGAAAATGTGCCGGGAGCCATTGAACTGAAAAATAGTTTTAATGTTGATCCAGCGAAAATCCCATTAGCTATCAGGTCTTCTATCGGATATCAGCTAATTTATCTGTTAGCTGATTTTGATTATTTTACAACTGTAGCAATGACAGCAGCACACATTGCAATTATGCCAAGGCAAGAGGTGAGAAATTTAGTAGAACAAGCTGCTCATCTTGTTCGCTCAGTTTTTGGTTTAATCCAACGGTATCAGGATGCTGGAGTTAGCCGTGCGGATATAAAAGCTGGTACAGCTAATGCTTTGGCCGCGATTGCTCGGTTTGGTAAATTGCCGGAAGATATTCTTTCTGGAAAAACTCGTAGTCAATTTGCGCCTGTCAATATAGCTTTGTTTGCTGAAGCAGAAGATAATGATGAGAAGTCTGAAGCAGTTGATAAGGAGATTGAATGAAATATCGCTCATTAGATAAAGAGGATTATAAAAAATTAGTGTTTAATACCCCGTTGAATACGGGGTTAAAAACATTATTCGGTCCAATCGATAATGCTGATGAATACAAAGCATTAGCACAAATGATAAAGGATGCCCGTGCTGAGTTATTTGAATTGGGACAGAATATTGTAAATGGGGCAAAAGAGTATCCATTGAACCACGTTCCGATAGTGTTCATTATTGATCATAATAGCTCCTCTGGGGGAAAGTTCTTGCGATGGCGTAATCAACTGCGAAACCGTACAGGTAAATATGCTTGGGATCAGTTGATTCAAGATAAAAATGTGCCGGAAGAAATTAAAGAAGCATTAATTGCATTGGAAAAAGATCGCATAGCGTTTAATGCGCAAATGTCAGTAATGAACTTCATTTACCGACAGGCGAAAGAATGCGCAGAAAAAATTAATGAAATAGAACAGTTGTATCAGCAAGGAAAAAATAAAGGTAAGGTGTGAGCCTTACCTTTTTTATCTGTCAGATATTTTCTTAATTCTAAAATACAATTTATTATTGTTCGGATCGTGTTGGTCTCTTAATCTAAATCCTGTCAAATATCACTCGTTATAGTGGTAATAGTAGTTATGGCTCATTTCGAAAGTGATCTTATAAATTGTATCTATATGAAAAATAAAGATAAACTTTATTGATTAAAAAATGGTCACTGATCGCAGTGTGATCAGTGTTTAAATTTTAGTCAGTGATCGCAATGTAATCAATGAGTAAAATTTAATCAAAAGTATTTTGTAATGATAGGAGATAAAGTTATGACTGATTTAACGAAAACTGATTTGAAGGTAGGAAATATAGATGGCGAGTGGAGAAGAGCGGAATGAAATTAATTTTATGCGAGAAGCCATCGCAAGGACGGGATATTGGGAAGTTTATTGGTGCAACAAAAAGAGGGGAAGGATATTTATCGAGTCCAGATCAGCAAACATTTGTGACTTGGGGAATCGGTCATTTAGTTGAGCAGGCTGAACCTCAGGATTATGATGAATCCTATAAAAAATGGGGTTTTGATAATTTGCCGATTATTCCAGACAAGTGGATGATGAAGGTAAAGAAAGAAACAGCTAAACAATATAAAGTTGTAATGGGATTAATTAAAAAAGCTAATCATATTGTTATTGCAACTGACCCCGATAGAGAAGGTGAGGTTATTGCGCGTGAATTATTAGATATGGCTAATTATAAAGGAAAGGTGCAGAGACTTTGGTT
The DNA here is from genome assembly GCF_000379785.1 of Gallibacterium anatis DSM 16844 = F 149. Classification (GTDB taxonomy): domain Bacteria; phylum Pseudomonadota; class Gammaproteobacteria; order Enterobacterales; family Pasteurellaceae; genus Gallibacterium; species Gallibacterium anatis. The sequence continues at coordinate 52,925 of NZ_KB903748.1, forward strand.
GTCCGCTTTAGATGATGGCAGCATTAGAAAAGCATTGGCTAATTTAAAATCTGATGCAGAAACAAAACCTTTGTATGCCGCAGGATTAGCAAGAGGAAGAGCTGACTGGCTAGTTGGGATGAACCTGACGAGATTATTTACTCTCATCGCTCAAAAGCAAGGGTATCAAGGTGTGATGAGTGTTGGGCGAGTACAGAGTCCGACACTGGCGATTGTAGTACAGCGAGATCGTGAAATTGAAAACTTTGTTTCTAAGCCTTTCTATCGTTTAAAAGTAAACCTTGATGGATTTTGTGCTTATTGGCAACCGACAGAATCGGTTTGCGATGATGAGGGAAGATGTATTGATTACAGTGTGATTACGCAAGTGCAAAGACAACTATCGAAGACACTTAAAATAGATAATATTGAAACTAAGCGCAAAAAAGAGATGCCTCCACTTGCATTTGATCTCGGGACGTTACAGCAAACTTGCTCTAGATTATTTGGTATGGGAGCAGCACAAGTGCTAAAGATAGCACAGTCATTATATGAGACACATAAAGCAACGACATATCCAAGAACCGATTGTGGTTATTTACCTGAATCAATGATTGATGAAATTCCGCTTGTGCTAAAAGCTGTATCTGAATCAGATCCTCAAGTTAGAAATATTGTAGCAAAATTAGATATATCTCTTCGTTCCAGAGTTTGGAATGATAGTAAAATTACGGCTCACCACGGCATTATTCCGACAACTCAAAAAGTTGATTTGAGTAAGATGAGTGACGATGAATTAAAGGTTTATCAGCTTGTACGCAAGCATTATTTTGCTCAGTTTCTACCATTATATGAGGAGGATAATACGAGTGTGCTGTTATCTGGTAATGAACAGACGTTTATTTCAAAAGGTAAGCAAGTAATAAATATGGGATGGAAGGCTCTGTTTCAGCAAGACAGGAATGATGATGATGAAGAACAATCGCTACCATCCTTGCGGCAGGGGCAATCGTGTAATGTTGTTGATAGTGATGTTTTAACTTTGAAAACTACACCGCCTAAGCATTACACTGAGGGAACATTAATTGCCGCAATGAAAAATGCGGCTCGGTTCGTTACAGATGCTCGATTAAAGCAGAGACTAAGAGAAACTGAGGGGCTTGGTACAGAAGCTACTCGAGCAGAAGTGATTGAAACATTATTTAAGCGAGGTTACCTTGAGAAAAAGCGCAAGGAAATTGTTGCAACTTCAGCTGGTAAATCTTTAATTGATGGGTTGCCGGATATTATTAAAGATCCGGGTATGACTGCATTATGGGAACAGGCGTTAAATGATATTGCTTCAGGTAAGATGTTATTACAGGATTTTATGGATAAGCAGAATCAATTTATTTCCCACGTAGTGAAATCAATGATTGGTTCTGGGAGTATGGCAATTCAAGTGAAAGCTGAAAAGATATGCCCTAAATGTGGTGCAGCAATGAGAAGAAGAAAAGGTAAAAACGGAGATTTTTGGGGCTGCTCCAATTATCCTACTTGTACGGCAATAGAAAATATTGGCTCAAGAAAAAGGGTTGGAAAATCACAATAATCTATTTACAATAGAGATTGCAAATCGTTGGTAACTTACGTCAAAGTTACGCCCTTTAAGACTGAACTTGCGGTTCTGTGGTAGCTCACGCGAGGAATGTCGTAAATGACCGTTTGAGACAACTGCTGACTTGAACTAAGTTGTCGAGCGTTTTGAAATATGGTCTCTCTTAACAGAGTAAATGCAATCTCATCTATAATCATTTTTTATTTGTCTATATGTCGTGGGATTTTATTTGTTTCCAATGATGGGAATAAATAAAATCCCACGATATTCTTTTGCTAAACCACGGGGCAGTGGTGAAAAATGCTCGCCCTTTGTGCGTCAGCGCTATTGTCAAACTGATTGGGACGACTTAGTGATCAGTGGATGGGGAGAATAATTATGGTATTTCAGAGGGAACAATTAATTATTTAAACTTTCTTTTTCGTCAAACTCTTCAATAGCTTATTATCGTGGTGATAAGCTCAATTCAAAATTGTCATCTTTGACGTAATTTTTATAGTTGCAGTATGGTCGGTGAGATTATGCTGCAAATTTTCTTTTATGTATAAAAAACAACCACTGATCGCAGTGTGATCAGTGGTTGTTTTTTGAGCTAATGATTAGGGTTATGTGCAAGATTTCATTTGAATATGGCTAGGGACAACTTCAAATAATAAAAATAAGGCAATAAATAAAGTTATGCTCATTAATATAAAATATAATGTTGCGTACAAATAATCGGGATCGTACCCTTTTGTTTCTAGTATAAACATACAAAGATTACCTATAGACACAAGTAGCATTATTATCCCTAGTAAGAGATATTGAGTAATTTCCATTTTTTACCTCAGTGTTAATTATGTAATTTTTATACTAGAGTGAGGGGTTATTTTTTTCAATTCCTTTTTTAATAGAGATATTTTTGAAAAAGAGCTGCTAATGTATCCCATACAGATATTAGTGTTAAGGCAGCACTGAGTATAGACAATAGAATATTACATAATTTATATTTTTCCTTTTTAGAATAAACATCATTTATGGTATTTGCTAATTGAAGAATATTTTCTTTTTCGTATGGATTTTCTGCACGGATTAGTTTTATTTGATTCATTATAGATTTTGGAAGCTCTGGAAAATTAATCTCTCTTTCATAGTCATCTAGTAGTTCTTTTAAATGTATAATCTCAATCTCATTTTCTTTGTTATTGATATTTTCAAAATATAGCTTTGTTAAGTTCTTAATAGCATATATTCGTTTTACTTTTGTGAAGTTAATAGCTTTATTTAGGTTATAGGTGTTAAGAGATTTTTCTGAAAATAATTTGCTTATTAAATTGTAAAACTTTTTTGCTCTTATTAGATCTTGAATGGCAGATGGAATGATAACGGCGATTAAGCATAAGTATAGAGATAAAATAATTGGCATAGAACTCCCTCCAACATAAAAAATGTTATCTAACTTTAGTATGTTTTCTCTATATACTCAATCCGATTGTTTGATTTGATTAAAATTTAAGCAGTGATCGCAGTGTGATCACTGCTGTTTTTTTATACAGATAGTGGTTGTGGTAGCTAATACCCTAAAATTAATTAAAACAAAAATGGATCAATGTGTGAATTATAGTTTACATTTTTCTAGGAACGATATTATAGTGCTAAGAGGAGGGGTGATATGATCCAAATAAAATCAACAGAAACATTTGCGACAGTATTTAAAGTAATGCGGGCATTAAATTTAAATTTAGAAGTACGACACGCTTAAAAAATCGCTATATAAAAAGCAAATTGTATAAAATATAAGCACTGATCGCAGTGTGATCAGGTTAAAAAATTGTTAAATTTTAAATTTGGTTCAAAATTCAACCTAAAATATCTCTAAAGATAGATGATTTTAGTGAATTGTATATAAAATAACCACTGATCACACTGTGATCAGTGGTTATTTTTTGATCGTTAATTGGAAAAGGGTGTTTTTCACATAAATAGAAATTTAATATAGGGTGTAATCAAAAAGTAGGTAAATGCTATTATTTGCTAATATGTAATCTCTATTTTGAATACATATGTAAAACCCGGACTAAAAGGCCTTTTAAAGGTAAGGGGTGAACCCCTTACCTTCAGAGGGAAATTACCCTTAACCTTTACTTTTTAATGAGGATAAAGATGGCACAAATCGAGGATGTAAAATTTTCAGTAACAATGGATTATTCACAAGCTGATGAAATCAGCATACATATTGTATGGGACGCAAGTGATACTTTTCCGCAAGAGAAAGTAGAGCAATTAATAGAGTATATGAATAGAAACCTCGTTCTGCTCTTTGGTTTTTTTAAAGATAAGTTTCGGCTGTATCTTGAATATAATGAAGTGTTGCTTTCGTTTTCAGTGAAAATGAGATTTGAGTTTGATGATATTGGCTTCAGTGTTAAATTCCTAGATAAGGATAACAACGATACGGGAGCTGAGTATTTGGCAAGATGTATTATGAATGATTTGCTTACTGGAAATGAAACAATAGAGAAATTGTTGGAATACCTTCAAGAAGATGATGAGAGTAAAAGCGTTGAAGAGATTGTTTTGCAGTAGATTCACATTAAATTTTATAATTGCTTATTTTTTAAACACTGATCGCAGTGTGATCAGTGTTTAAAATTTGACCATTTATTGAAATATTGATTGGGGAGTGTATATGTCTCAAGAAAATAACTTTATTATCATCTTTGTTATTGATGTGATTATTATTGCGTTTATGTATGCAATAGGGAATTATAAGAAATTAAAACGTTGTGAGCGTCTAAAATCTATTGTACGAAATTCTTTAGAGAAAGGGTATTTAACAGAAGATGCTTTGGAAATGTATGTAGATACAGTAGATTTAAAATATGAAAAAGCTCTTCCAATACTACAGGAACTCATTATTGAATTAGAGCAGGAAAATTACGATATAGCTAAAATCAACTATCTCCGTCAGATGGTATTGATTTATCAAAAAACTGGATTTCTTTCTAATTTGCTTTTTGCAATTCGATTTAAAATGCGAGCATTAGCAAAACAGAGCAGAGAAATGAATGAACTTGTTTTTCAGTTAGCTCAAGAGATACAGTTATTACAATTAAAGGATAGATTGTGGAAAAGAACTGGGATTATTATATCTATAATTTCAGGATTAATCGCAATATACCAATTTTATCCTAATATTATTCAATTATTCTAATACAGTTTCTTATTGTGTAATTAAGGATATAGTTTATCTTACCTTTATCAAAGAATAAGGAGTAAGGTATGCTTAAACCACATATAATTATTTACCGATATATTAGACAGGTCTATTTTCGCGGAAAATTAAAAAGGTATTATTTAGAAGAGCAAAACAGGTTATTTAACTATGCAACTACGAAAAATTTGAATCATCAGAATTTAAAATATAATATTGAAGTACTTGAAGAATTTCGTATATTTCATCATATTGAAAAAGGAGAAATGGGGATCTTAATACGAGAAGTGTTTTGGATGAACACTGGAATTATCTTTGAATGGGCACTCCCAATCCTCGAATACTATTCTGATTTAGATGTTTTACATTTCGTGTTTAAAGATTCTATTGAGATTATAGATAATATTAATGCTCAAGACGAAGATCATAATTTCGCAATGGTTCTTACAGAAAATATCATTAAAAATAGACTTTATCTGTATATTGATCATAAAAAAACAAGTGGAAAAATCTAACTGATTAAATTATAAGCACTGATCACAGTGTGATCAGGTTAAAAAAATGTTAAAAATAATGTTTGTAGTTTTTGATGGAAATCTTTAATGAAAAAATTGTTTTATTTCTTTGTTGATATTGTTTTAATGTAATCGTTCAGTGTTTTGGAAAAGTTTGCTCATTCTTGTACCTAGCTAGTTAACCCTTCCAAAAATCACGTCACACCGATGGATAACTGAAAAGTTATCCATCCTCCTCTTAAACTATATTTATAGCTGAAATTTTTCCGGTATGTATACTCCGGATTTTTTTTAATCAGATTGTTTAATCAATAAATTATTTTATTTCGTTGAAATTGTTTGTTTAATGCTAAGTGTTAAATCGCTATCGTTGATAGCATTTATAACGGCTGACCTGTAATGCCGTGTTTGACGTTGTCAAATGTATGGTCGCCCTTTAAACCTAGGTAGGGGTTTCAAAATAAATTACCGCCCTTTGCTAAGGCTGCGAGCACTTTGAGACCAGCCTCTATCGTGCAAACGATGGTGAGTGTTTGTTTAACAGAATTTTATTTTTAACCCTGGCGGGGAACATTTTTCCCGTGTTGGGTAAGGATGTTTCTCCGCTTTTTTTATTTTTAGGAGAAACATTATGAATACTCAAACTCAACAAGCTAAAACTTATTTTAATCTTCACACAACAGGAATCGGATATTTAAACAATATTCGGGAAGTTAAGCCTAAAAAAGGAAATCCTTTCTGGGCTTGTAGAATTGCTGCTTTGGCAGGTGATTCAACAGCACCAGAGTATCGTTACTTTGATGTAAACGTTGTCGGTGCTCTAGCTGAAAAGTTAGTTAAAAACTGCCAAAAGGCGGTGTCTGAAGGACATAAGATGTTAATATCTTTTGTTATTTCAGATTTGTGGGCTGATTTATACACCGTTAATAGAGATAGCAGTCATCACAAAAAAGGTGATACTGCTGTATCTTTAAAAGGTCGTCTTATTCGTATCGATATGATTAAGAAAGATGGTGTAAAAGTTTATCCGAGAGAAACAGAACAACAACCTGTTCCTGTTCAAAATTCTGAAGAAGCTATCACTGAAGCACTTCCATTACCAGAAGAAATTTTGGTTCAGGAAGATGGTAATGAGCTTCCATTCTAATCAATGAGACCAACAGCAATACTGTTGGTCTTTTCACTTCACATAGACTACTATAGTCATTATTCACAGGAGAACTATATGGAGGCATCTATGTCATCTATTCGTTTTGATAAACTTAAATTTGTCAAAATTCTGGAAAAAGAAGGTAATCAGTCACCTGAATCAGCTGAAGCCTTTGCGAAAGCTATTGAAGAAGCGTTAACTGAAAGTCAAAGTTCATTAGCAACAAAATCTGATTTGCAAATTGAAATGACAAAGTTAAAAAGCGAATTAATATCGGAAATACATTCTGTTATTTATAAAATGGCAGGTATTATTATCGCCGGTGTAGGCTTATTAATGGGATTGATGAAGTTTATTCATTAATTAATTCTTTTTTATTTTTACCCTGACGGGAAACATTTTTCCCGTGTTGGGTAAGGATGTTTCTCCGTCTTTTTTATTTTTAGGAGAAACATTATGAAATATCAATTAACAAAAACCTCAATCGTGTTTTGCTTTCGTAAACTTTATCGAATTCAGGCATTAAAAGACCTACCAGAAATTGGCGTAAAAGCCGGTGATCTTGGTGGTTGGATAGAAGATGAATCTAATTTGTCTCAAGATGGTAATGCTTGGGTGTTCGGTAATGCTTGGGTGTTTGGTGATGCTCGGGTGTTCGGTGATGCTCGGGTGTTCGGTAATGCTCGAGTGTTCGGTAATACTCGGGTGTCCGGTGATGCCCAAGTGTTCGGTGATGCTGAGGTATTCGATGCTCGGGTGTTCGGTAATGCTCAGGTGTTCGGTAATGCTTGGGTGTTTGGTGATGCTGAGGTATTCGATGATGCTCGGGTGTTCGGTGATGCTCGGGTGTCCGGTAATGCTTGGGTGTTCGGTGATGCTCGGGTGTTCGGTAATACTCGGGTGTTCGATGATGCTTGGGTGTTCGGTGATGCTCGGGTGTTCGGTAATGCTTGGGTGTACGGTAATGCCCGAGTGTCCGGTGATGCTGAGGTATTTGATGATGCTCAGGTTATCGCATTATAGGCTAAAGGAATTAAACAAAAGGAGGGATATTTTCCCTCCTATTATTAAGGAACGATTATGGATCGTACGCTTATTGTGTTTGATATGGATACACACTGTTTAGAAGAAAATTACCATAACGCCAGTTGGCGTAATGCGTATACTGATATTCAGCGTATTCTAAAGAAACACGGTTTTACGAATATTCAAGGTACTGTTTATTTGAGTGATGTCGGTGTTAAACAAGCTCACGGCACATTGGCTTTGCAAGAAGTTGCTGTGCGGTGTGAATGGTTTGCAAAATGTGCTTCAAATATTCAGTTTTATGATTTAAAAGATGATTTTAATGCTCAATTTATTGTAGATGGTGTTCAAGCAGCAAGAGAAGCGTTTAATCGTTCTATTGATGCTTTAAGAAAAGAGCTTTTGGATGCCGGACTTTCACCGAATAAAGTGGAAGAGATTATCGGTAAACGAGCTTTCTCATTGCAATATATACAAGAAAATCAACTTATTAAATAACCTATCTTTAACCCATCCGGGAAACATTATTCCCGGTGGGCATAGTGTTTCCCTTTGTTTTTAGAATTTAGGAGAAATGCTATGCACTTAAACATTTATGACAACTGTTCCTCTGTAATTGAGGAATGGGAAGAAATTCTTGAGCGTTATGATGATCATCCTTCTGAGGATGATGTTTGGGAAATTGCAAAAGAATCTAAAGAATTGCCTATATTAGGCAATATTTATCAAAGTTTAATTCTAGAGCGTATCGTTTCGCATTTTTGTGAGGAAACCGGTCTTGATGAAGAGGCTTTAGATATTTTTATTTTCGTTAATTCTTACGATACTCATCTGAGAATTGATGGAAAATCCATTTATTCAGTACAGGATTATCTGGACTGCATAAAGTTATATAAATAATGGCATTTCACTTTGTTTTTCTTACAAGGGGAATGCTATGCTAAAAAAATTCAGATTGGAGAACAATTTATCTCCAAATGTAGGAGCTTGGAAAGATATTCTAGATGCCTACAATGATGAAGTTACAGATGAGGACGTGTGGCATATTGCAAAAGAATCTAAAGAGGTTCCTGAGATAGCCAATATTTATCAATATCTTTTGATTGAAAAAATACTTAATCATTTACGAGATGAGATTAAGTCACTGAGTCGAGTAAGTTTATATATGCATATAAATTTTTCTCATACATATTTTTATGTTGAAGGTTATAGCATTGATTCAGTGGAAAAGTATTTCGAAATTATAGATAAAGTTAAAGCTAATTATTAATTAGCTCAGACTGCTGACAAACCTCTAGACATACCTCTAGAGGTTTGATCTAATAGGCATATCGAAAAAAGGAAATGCCTATGCTCAAAAATACACCCTCACTCCAATATGAAATCGAGATGATAAGTCTCGAACAACTCGTTCCAAAAGACC
>NZ_KB903749.1 GCF_000379785.1 Gallibacterium anatis DSM 16844 = F 149
ACTTTACGGACAAGGTGGTCTTTTGGAACGAGTTGTTCGAGACTTATCATCTCGATTTCATATTGGAGTGAGGGTGTATTTTTGAGCATAGGCATTTCCTTTTTTCGATATGCCTATTAGATCAAACCTCTAGAGGTATGTCTAGAGGTTTGTCAGCAGTCTGAAACCTGCTTATGAAGCAGGTTTTTATCTTTTTATTATTTTTTTGTACTAGGAATGCTGAAACGTTTGTTAAAGCGTTCAACACGACCACCAGTGTCAACAACACGTTGTTTACCAGTGAAGAATGGGTGGCATTTGTTGCACACATCTAAGCTAATATCGTGTCCGATAGTAGAACGAGTTTTAATCACATTACCGCAAGAGCAAGTTGCTGTGATTTCTTTATATTCAGGATGAATACCTTGTTTCATAATAACCTCATTTGATGATGTACCGCTATTGGTCGCTTAAGCACCAACACCGTACATATTTTTACAAAAAAACATCGCACGATGGCGACAGTAAAAAGGAATGCGCATCATATAAGAAATGGTGGCGAAATTCAATACAATCAGATTAATTATTCTGAATATTAGGGGATTTATGGGAATTTGCCTATAATAAGCTGTTTATTTTGTTGAGGTAGTGATGAGAATTGTCCGTGTTGCGTTAGATATCGCATTAAGAAATCAGTTTGATTATTTATTGCCTGATTCATTGGAAGTTACAATTGGCGCAAGAGTGCTGGTTCCATTTGGCAAACAAAAGCGCATTGGCATTGTCAGTGAATTTTTGCCCGCAAGTGAAGTGGAAAATTTAAAAACAGTGCTGAAAGTATTGGATCAACAGCCATTGTTTGATGAAAAAATGTGGCAATTAGTGTTGTGGGCAAAAGATTATTATCACTATCCTATCGGTGAAGCCTTATTTACGGCTTTACCGCTAAAATTCCGCAAAGAAGAACATCCCTCATTAACGCAGCAACAGTTTTATCAATTAACTGCATTGGGCAAAGCAGCACTGGCAGAAAATAGCCTAAAACGTGCATTAAAACAGCAAGAAATGTTGCAATTTTTGCAGCAACATCAACGCTTGGAAAAAGAGAGCGATATTTTTTCCGCCACGATAAAACGCCAATTATTGCAGAAAAATTATGTTGAATTAATCACAGATGAACAGCCTAAGCTATGGTTTGAGCGTGCGACAATTGATGCTATTCCATTAGTGAATGAAAAAAATAAATTGATGTTAAATAAAGAACAGGCGTTAGCGGTGAGTCAAATCTCTTTACGACAAGGATTTCACAGCTGGTTGTTGCAAGGCGTAACCGGTTCAGGAAAAACAGAAGTTTATTTGCAGGTGATTGAAGAGGTATTAAAACAGAAACGGCAGGTGCTGGTTTTAGTGCCGGAGATCGGTTTAACACCACAAATCATTCGCCGTTTTAATTTGCGCTTTAATGTGCCGATTGGTGTTTTACATTCCAATATGACCGATAATGCACGTCTTCAAGTGTGGCAAGAAGCGAGAAGAGGCGAATTAGCGATAGTGATCGGCACCAGATCGGCGATTTTTACCCAATTTCCCGACTTGGGATTAATTGTGTTGGATGAAGAACACGATCAATCTTTTAAGCAACAGGAGGGTTGGCGCTATCACGCTAGAGATTTGGCAGTTTATCGCGCAAAACAGCACGATATTCCGATTATTTTAGGCAGTGCAACACCGAGTTTAGAGAGTTTGCATAATGTAGAAAATCAGAAATATCATTTTATTCCATTGCGCTATCGGGCGACAAATCAGGTGGCGAACCATCAAATGGTAGTAGATTTAAAAACACAACCGATGGAAAATGGCTTGTCCTATGCTTTATTGCAACAGATGAAACAAGTGTTAGAACGGGGTGAGCAAGTGTTGCTTTTTTTAAATCGTCGAGGCTTTGCTCCTGTTTATTTGTGTCACGAATGTGGAACGGTTGAAACTTGTCCACGTTGTAATCGACCCTATACATATCATCAATCGAGGAATATTTTGCAATGCCATCATTGTGATGCTCAAAAGCCGATTCCGTTTCAGTGCGCAAATTGCGGTTCAACTCATTTGCTGACGACCGGAATAGGAACAGAACAGCTGGAGCAGGTTTTACAGCAAAAATTTCCGCAATATCAAATTGCGCGTTTGGATCGAGATAATGTCACGAAAAAAGGGGAGTTGGATCGCTATTTAGATGAAATTGCGCAAGGGAAACGGCAGATTTTGATTGGAACGCAGATGTTGGCAAAAGGGCATCATTTCCCTAATGTCGGTTTAGTTGGATTGATCAATATTGATTCGGCACTCTTTTCTTCTGATTTTCGAGCGGAAGAACGTTTGGCGCAGCTTTATGTGCAGGTTGCCGGCAGAACGGGGCGAGGTAATAAAGCAGGGTTGGTTTTATTGCAAACACATTATCCGGAACATCCGTTGTTTAATACCTTGATTTCAAAAGGTTATTCAGCATTCAGCCAACAGGCGTTGTTGCAGCGGCAACAGTTTCAATTACCGCCGTATAGTTATCAGGCATTGTTAAAAGCCAGCGGAAATAATGAAACTCAGCTGGCACAAAGCCTGACTTTTTTTGTTGAACAGCTTAAAAACTTGCCGCAGGCGTGGTTGGAGCAGCTGCAAATTGTCGGTCCATTGCCGGCATTAATGGAAAAAAGAGCCGGCAAATATCGTTGGTATGTTCTGTTTCAACATCAACAACGCAGCAAATTGCATCAGGTGCTGTTTCATATTGAAACGTTGCTGAATACGAATAAGTCGGCATCGGGCGTAAGGTTATCATTGGATATTGATCCTTATGATTTTAGCTAATCCTCTAGTCAATATTTCAAAATTTCAGTAGAATTATCGGCTGTTTAAACGTTTTATATTATTTATTCAGTTAGGAAATTGTTGTGGCACAACGAGATTATGTTTCTAGAAGTTCAGCACCGCGAAAAAGACAACAAAATGGCGGTAAGAAAAAACTGTTAATTATCCTTATTTTAGCTATTGTTATTGTGTTTGCGGTTGCCCTTTTCTTTTTAAAAGAGAAATCACCGGTTAATCAACAGCAAACAGCCGCTCCGGCAGCTAATACCTCAACCACGACCAAGAAAAGCACCTTGCCCAGCCGCCCTGAAGAAGTTTGGAGTTATATCAAACAGCTTGAAACAAGAGAAGTGCCGGTTGATGATAATGTCTCTTCCATTTCAAAAAATGTGCAGTTAACTGATGAACAAAAGAAAATTTTATTGCAGTTGGAACAGGAAAAGTTAGCTGAACAGAAAGCACAAGCACAAAAAGCACAGGAACAGGCGAAGTTACAACAGGAGTTAGCCAAAGCCCAACAAGAGCAAGCAAAACAGCAGGCGGCGCAACAGCGTCAAGCTGAAAAAGAGAGAAACGCGAATAGACAGCAGACTCAGTCGACAGCACCGGCAAAAACGGCAGTTGCCGAAGTCAAAACAGCGGATAACAGCCAAAGCAATAAAAATGCGGATAAAGGCGGTAGAAAATATGGCTTGCAGTGCGGTGCATTTAAAAACAAACCTCAAGCGGAAAATTTACAGGCACGTTTAGCAATGAGTGGCTTTAACGCTTTTACCAAAAGTTCAGCAGACTGGACGCGTGTTTTTGTTGGACCGGTTGATAGCTACAACGCAGCGGCAAGCACTAAATCAACGCTTGCCGGAAAAGGGGTAGATTGTGTGGTTGTCGGAATGTAAGCGGCAAAGATGAATTAAAAATTGAAAAGTGTTGGTGTTAAAACCAGCACTTTTTTATTATGCGTTATATTCGATTTTGCGATGAAAACAGGAATATGAAAAAGCACATATTAAATACGCTCACTGGGTAAAACAACAGTATTTAGGTGATTAAGGGTGGCGTGATGAAAATAAACAAAGAGATAGCACAAAAAATTGTGTGGCGCACAATGAAGATTATTCCCTATTCGGTTAATGTGATGGATGAGAATGGGGTGATTATCGCTTCAGGCAATGCCTCTCGTTTGAACCAACGTCACACAGGTGCTGTTCTGGCGATTAGAGAAAATCGGGTGGTGGAAATTACGGCAGAGTTGGCAAAATTATGGAATTTTGAGGCACAGGAAGGGATCAATCTACCAATCAATTATCAAGGCAAAATTCTTGGTGTTGTCGGTATTTCCGGTAAACCGGATGAGGTGAAGCCATTTGCAGAATTAGTGAAAATGAGTGCGGAATTGATTGCCGAACAGGCATTTGTGCTTGAACAGGAGCGTTGGCATCACCGCTATAAAGAAGAGTTTATATTGCAATTATTAAATGGTGTTTTGGATGCGGCGTGTTGTGCACAGCAAGCCTCTTTTTTTACGATCGATTTAACGAAGCCTTATGTTGCTGTGATTATTAAATTAATTGATTCGACAAAAGCAGATTTACAGGAATTGATTAATTATTTAGCGCAAGTACAAAATGAACAGGATCTTCATTTTGCCCTGCTTTCTTTTGAAGCTGTTGTGGTGTTGAGTGCCAATCCGCAGCTGAAAAATCGCCAATATTTATCTAAATTATTGCCACCGAATAGCAGTGTTCATCGCTATAAATTTGCGGTAGGCGCAATGCGATCGGATGATGTTGATCTCTCTTTCTCTTATAAAACAGCGGTAAGAACATTAGCTTATGGACAGCGTTTTTTCCCGAAACGGAATGTCTATTTTTTTGAGGAGTATAAATTGCCGGTCTTGCTGGATGAGCTATTACAATCGTGGCAAGTGTCCGAATTGCTTAAACCACTACAAAAGTTATATCAAAAAGATCATTCTCATCAATTACAAAAAACGTTGCAGCAATATTTTTTCTCAAATTGTGATCCGGCACGCACTGCAACAGAACTCTTTATTCATATCAATACATTGCGTTATCGGCTGAATAGAATTGAGCAAATAACAGGCTTGTCTTTCAATAAGATAGAAGATCTTTTTATTTTATATATCAGTACATTATTGCAACGTTAATTGTATTTTTGTACAAATTAATAAGTCTAAAAACTTATTTTATTGTTAATTCAGACAATGTATTTTTTAAAATAAGGTTAAATAATGCCTAATAGATGCACAATATGACAAAGGAGGCTTCTATGACAGGCGTTTCTCTTATTATCACTTTTATCATCGCGATTATGGTTATGATCTGGATGATTGCAAAATTGAAAGTTCATCCGTTTTTAGCCTTGATGAGTGTTTCTTTAGCGTTGGCATTATTGGCAGGCATACCGCTCAATAAAATTCCGTCTATGATAGGGGAGGGCTTTAGTGGCACATTCAAAAGTATCGGTATTGTGATTATCTTTGGGGCAATTATTGGTACTATCCTCGAAAAAACCGGTGCGGCACTTAAATTAGCCGATATGGTGGTTAAAGTTGTCGGTCAAAAAAGACCGGAATTAGCGATGTTGATTATGGGATGGGGTGTCGGTATTCCTGTTTTCTGTGATAGCGGTTTCGTGGTGTTAAATCCGATCAGAGAGGCAATACAGAAGAAAATTGCTGCCAATCCGGTCGGAACAGCGGTGGCATTGAGTGGTGGTCTTTATGCGGCACACGTTTTCATCCCGCCAACACCGGGCCCAATTGCGGTAGCCGGAGGCGTTGGGCTTGAACACAATTTATTATTAGTCATTGTGATGGGGATTGTCGTTTCCATACCGGTTTTAGCAGCAAGTTATCTCTTTGCAAAATATATCGGTAAACGTGTCACTGTCAGCAGTGATGGCAAAGATGATGAATTAATTGCGCAAAGTTATGACGAATTGCTTAAACGTTACGGTAAATTACCGAGTGGCGGCTTAAGCTTAGCACCGATTTTTATTCCGATTATTTTAATGGCGTTGGGTTCAATTACTAAAATTCTAGGTTTAAGCGGCGATGCCAGCAATTTAATTCTCTTTTTAGGTAATCCGATTCTTGCACTTGCAGTCGGCGTAGTGTTTGCTGTTATTTTGATTTTCCATTCAGGAAAAGCGAGTGAATTTGAACAATTAACCAACGACACATTAAAAATTGTCGGACCGATTTTGTTTATCACAGCAGCCGGCGGTGTATTAGGTAAAGTTATCGTTGAAGCCGGTTTTGTTGAATATATTAAACAGAATGCGGTTACGATCAGTACTGCAGGCATTTTCTTCCCATTTTTAATTTCTGCCATTTTGAAAACTGCACAAGGCAGTTCCACAGTGGCAATGATTACAACCGCAGCGATTATGGGAATGTTTAATGCACAAGACTCTTTAATGAGCACATTGGGATTAACTTCTGAAATTGCCGCTGCCTTAACCGTAATGGCAATCGCTGCCGGTGCGATGTGTGTTTCCCACGCAAATGACAGTTATTTCTGGGTGGTCACCAACTTCAGTAAAATGACACCGCAACAGGGGTACCGCACACAAACAGCATTAACTTTCATTATGGGAATTGTGGGTATATTAACAGTTTATCTATTATCTCTCATCTTGTTGTAACTAAGGAGCTGATATGAAAATTGTGATTGCCCCCGATTCATTTAAAGAAAGTCTGACCGCATTGCAAGTTGCGCAAGCAATAGAAATCGGGTTTAAAAAAATTTTTCCTGATGCGGAATATATCAAAGTACCGATGGCGGATGGTGGCGAAGGCACCGTACAATCGTTGATTGATGCTTGGCAAGGGCAATCGATGGTAACGGAAGTGACTGCACCTTTGGGGAATAGAGTATTGGCGGAGTGGGGATTGTCCGCCAATCGTAAGACTGCCATTATTGAAATGGCAGCCGCGTCCGGATTACATCTTGTGGCAGAAAATGAACGCAATCCGCTAATTACCGGCAGTTATGGCACGGGCGAACTGATCAAAGCCGCATTAAATTTCGGTGTGGAAAAAATTATTCTCGGTATTGGTGGCAGCGCAACGAATGATGCCGGCGTTGGAATGTTGCAGGCATTGGGAGCCGTATTTTTAGATGATGAAGGCAAACCGTTAGTAGCAGGCGGGGTCGCATTAAAACAGTTGTCTAAAATTGATCTGTCTGCATTGGATCCAAGATTGGCAACAACGCAAATTGAAGTGGCTTGTGATGTGGATAATCCGTTATGTGGTGAACGCGGCGCTTCGGCAGTATTCGGCCCACAAAAAGGGGCTACAGCGGCAATGATCAAAGAATTGGATGCCGCCTTATCTTTGTTCTCACAAAAAGTAAAACAGCAATTAAATAAGGATATTGCCAACATTGCCGGCGCAGGTGCTGCCGGTGGAATGGGAGCCGGATTGCAACTGCTACCGAATTGCCGTCTTAAATCAGGCGTTGACATCATTCTTGAGGCAACGCATTTGTCGAAAGTGGTGGCGGATGCGGATTTGGTCATTACCGGCGAAGGCAGAATGGATAGCCAAACTGTGTATGGTAAAACGCCGGTTGGTGTAGCAAAAACGGCAAAACGTTTCCATAAACCGGTGATTGCCATAGTGGGTTGTTTGCGAGCAGATTACGAAGTGGTTTATGATGCCGGTATCGATGCAGTTTTCCCAATTATTCGTAATTTGGCTTCATTATCGGATACTTTGGCACAAGGACGAGAAAATCTGATTTCCACCGCTCAAAATGTGGCAAGAACATTGAAATTGAAGATTTAAGATTAATATCGAAATATCCCTAATTTGTTCAATTAGGGATATTTCAGACTGCTGACAAACCCATCTTTCCAAAATCATTTGATAAAAGTGGGTTTGTTTTTTTACTTTGTCGCTTTTCTCTTGCTTTTCCTTTCAGATAATGGTGCCAGCGGTCATTTTCGCTGATTGTTTTACCC
>NZ_KB903750.1 GCF_000379785.1 Gallibacterium anatis DSM 16844 = F 149
AATGCCAAGCAAATCTGCTGCTGATCGTGCTGTTACTTCTAATACAAAAAATTCAAGCAGTTTTCTTTGTATAGATTTCTTTAGTTTACAATTGGTTATCTTCATTTTTGTAGCTTAGCATAAGTGCTAATCTACTTCAGCCCCTTGAATTTTATCTGTTGCACTGCTGTCATCATACAAATCTGTACCTAAACGAATTGTGGCATTTTGTGCCGCAAATGAATCATTCACATTTAAGGTTTTCGCTTGCCAATTTTCCGCAGATTGAGATAAATCCAATGTGGAATCTCTCAAATTCATTGAAGTAACATTTGAATCTTTGGTCATATTCCAAAGACTATTGTTGCTCAAGACAAAGTGAGATTGAGAATGTTGGAATGGATTAGACGATTGGTTCGCTGTAAAAATACCACCATTGATAGTTGAATTATCAAGTACGGCATTTAAAATGGCAGCATTTCTAGTGCCGTTTTCAGCCACTTTGATCGCATAATAGGTTGTGGCAGTGATGGTTGAGCCATTCATTGCTAAGGTTGAAACGCGGCGTTGCTGATCGTTTGCAAACACACGAACACCACTCGCTTTTTCACTTTCTGTTTTTAGCGTTGTGTTCGTTAATGTTGCATTACTGTCCCATAAATTCAGAACATTAGCACCAATACCATTGGAACTGACGGTGCTGTCGGTTAGAGCAATTTTTGCTTTGTTGCCAACCGTCATTGCTGTTGTTTCTTTACCATAGGTATTAAGGTGGATATTGTTTAATTCAACCAATGAGTCTTGACCGTTTACCATCACGCCGAACGGTGCGACATAAGGGTTGGTACGGTAAATGTTAATCTCACCATTGGTTAAATAGATTTTACCTTGCTGCTCCGCATTGATGATACCGCCAATACGACCTTGCGAAGTAATATTACTATCCGTTAAGCGAATTGTACCGCCGTTGGTGGCAAATAAAGCACGTCCATCATTGTGGATATCAAGATTAGCTTTTTGGATATGAGTAACACCCAGATCATAGGTGGTGTTAAACACGCCATCATCTTCAGCAGAGAGATAGATTTTATTGCTTGTACTTTCAAAATAAGGCGTACTCACGCGTTGCACCGTTAAATCGGTCGGATCGCCACTTTCAGATTCCAATAGTGATGCAATCTAGTCATAAAGCATTCGATGTGTTTTCGGAGAAGGATGGAACTGGTCGGCAAAGACATATTTATGCTGAAATTGTGGATTAAACTCTTAGTATGTAGTTGATTTTTCTAGTTATAATATTAACTAATAGTAACTTTTTAATATATCATTAAACTAGATTTTCCTCATATTACCTAAAGAGACTTATCCAGTCAAAAAATCACTATTAATATATTTTATATCAACGATATTTATTGCATTAATTTTTAACAAAAAACAAAAATGTTCTTATCAATTTCAAAACAATATGTTGATCTTGATATTTTTAAATGTCATTTAATTATCTGTTTTATATAGAATAATTGAATTTTAAGCTGTAAAAAGGAGAGTGCTTTATTACCATTATGTTACATTTTTAATGGGTTAAGTCTATCTGTAAATTAGAATTTGTCTATTAATACAAGGGGTTATTGTGCGATTAGGGCTGTTTTCAGTGATCAGAGCAAAATAAAAGCGTTGCTAAAATGATTGCTTAACAACGCTTTTGTTCTGAAAACAGATAACTTTTAGAAAGGCTAAAATCTATTTTTGTTTATCTAAAATCGGTTTTAAAAACCTTGCGGTGTGCGAATGAGGCATTGCTGCGACTTGTTCCGGTGTGCCTTTGGCGATGATTTCGCCGCCGCCGCTG
Organism: Gallibacterium anatis DSM 16844 = F 149; assembly: GCF_000379785.1. Lineage (GTDB taxonomy): Bacteria > Pseudomonadota > Gammaproteobacteria > Enterobacterales > Pasteurellaceae > Gallibacterium > Gallibacterium anatis. The sequence goes on from NZ_KB903750.1 coordinate 1,829, forward strand.
CCACCTTCCGGCCCTAAATCGACAATCCAATCGGCAGTTTTAATCACATCCAGATTGTGTTCAATCACAACAATGGTGTTGCCTTGATCACGTAAGCGATGCAGCACTTCCAATAATTGTTTGATGTCGGCAAAATGCAATCCGGTTGTCGGTTCATCAAGAATATAGAGTGTGTTTCCGGTATCACGTTTAGACAATTCTGATGCCAGTTTAACCCGTTGTGCTTCGCCGCCCGACAAGGTGGTGGAAGCCTGACCAAGACGAATGTAAGATAAGCCGACATCAATTAAGGTTTGTAATTTGCGCGCGATCATTGGCACTGCATCAAAAAATTCACGTGCCTCTTCGACCGTCATTTCCAACACTTGATGAATGGTTTTGCCTTTATAACGGATTTCCAATGTTTCGCGATTGTAGCGTTTGCCCTTACATTGATCGCACGACACATAAATATCCGGCAGAAAGTGCATTTCGACTTTAATCACACCGTCCCCTTGGCAGGCTTCACAACGACCGCCACGCACATTAAAACTGAAGCGTCCCGGATTATATCCTCTTGCGCGCGCTTCCGGTACGCCGGCGAAAAGCTCACGAATAGGCGTAAACACACCGGTATAAGTTGCCGGATTGGATCTTGGCGTGCGTCCGATTGGGCTTTGATCGATATTGATTACTTTGTCGAAAAACTCTAATCCTTCGATGGCTTTAAACGGTGCGTGTTGCTGATTTTCAGCACGGTTAAGCGCATTTTGTGCAATTGGGAATAAGGTATCATTAATTAAGGTCGATTTCCCTGAGCCAGAAACTCCGGTGATACAGGTGAATAAACCGACCGGAATTTCTAAATCGACATTTTTTAAATTGTTACCGCTCGCCCCGATCAGGCGTAATATTTTTTCCGGTTTGATCGGTGTTCTTGCTGCCGGAATGTCGATTTTCTCTTTGCCGGAAAGAAAACGTCCGGTAAGCGAATTCGGATCTTGCATAATCTGTTGTGCTGTACCTTGTGCAATCACTTCACCGCCGTGTACGCCGGCTCCCGGCCCAATATCGATGATGTGGTCGGCGGTACGAATCGCATCTTCGTCGTGTTCAACCACAATTACGGTATTGCCTAAATCTCTTAGGTGAATCAAGGTATTTAACAACCGTTCATTATCACGTTGATGCAAGCCGATAGAAGGTTCGTCCAACACATACATCACGCCGACCAAGCCTGCCCCAATTTGGCTGGCAAGACGAATACGCTGTGCTTCACCGCCGGAGAGTGTTTCGGCGGAACGTGATAAAGAGAGATATTCCAGACCGACATTGACTAAAAACTGAAGCCGTTCTTTAATCTCTTTTAAGATTTTTTCCGCAATTTTGGCTTTTTGCCCTTCAAACTGTAATTGTTCAAAATGGTGTAATGCTTCGCCGATACTCATTTCAGAAATTTGTGGCAACGTGGTTTCGCCGATAAAGACGTGGCGAGCCTCTTCTTTTAGACGAGAACCGCGGCAAGTTTGGCAAGGACGGGTGCTGATATATTTTGCCAAATCTTCACGCACCGACATTGACTCGGTTTCTTTGTAGCGGCGCGCCATATTGTTCAACACTCCCTCAAATGGGTGATGACGCACGATGGTGTCGCCACGATCGTTCATATATTGAAATTCAATTTTTTCGTGACCGGAACCGTGCAACACCAAATGTTGAATTTTTTGTGGTAATTCTTCAAACGGCTCTTCAATATCAAAGTGATAATGGCGCGCGAGCGAGGTCAGCATTTGGTAATAATAGAAATTGCGGCGATCCCAACCACGAATTGCACCGCCGGCAAGGGATAAACTTGGGTTTTGCACCACACGATGTTCGTCAAAATATTGTTGAATGCCTAAGCCGTCACAAGTAGGGCAAGCGCCTGCCGGATTATTAAACGAGAACATTCGTGGTTCTAGTTCCGGCAAAGAATATCCGCAATGCGGACAGGCAAAGTTGGCAGAGAAAACCAGCTCTTCGGCACTGCTGTCATCCATATTGGCGACCACCACAATACCGCCGGAAAGTTCCAGTGCGGTTTCCAATGATTCCGCTAAACGGCTTGATAATTCAGGGCGGATTTTGAAGCGATCGACAATCACTTCAATGGTGTGTTTCTTTTGCAATTCCAGTTGTGGCGGATCGGAGAGATCACAGATTTCGCCGTCAATTCTGGCGCGAATATAGCCTTGTGCGGCAATGTTATCCAACAATTTGGTGTGCTCGCCTTTGCGAGCTTTCACGACCGGTGCAAGCAACATCATTCGGCTGCCTTCCGGCAAAGAAAGAATTTTATCCACCATTTGACTGATAGTTTGTGCCGTTAATGGGATGTTATGTGTCGGGCAACGTGGTTCGCCGACACGAGCAAACAGCAGTCTTAAATAATCATAAACTTCGGTAATGGTACCGACAGTGGATCGAGGGTTATGTGAGGTGGATTTCTGTTCAATCGAGATCGCCGGTGATAAACCTTCGATATGATCCACATCCGGTTTTTCCATCAAAGAGAGAAACTGGCGAGCATAAGCGGAAAGTGATTCCACATAACGCCGCTGCCCTTCGGCATAGAGGGTGTCAAATGCTAACGAAGACTTTCCCGAGCCGGATAAACCGGTGATTACCACCAATTTGTTGCGTGGAATGGTTAAATTAATATTTTTTAAATTATGGGTTCTTGCGCCCCGAATTTCGATATTGTTCATAATAGCTGATCAAAAAATAAAAACGTCGATGATTATCGCAAAATCGAAAAAACTGTGCAAATATCCAGTATTATTTTATTTTTTTCATAGGGGATTTACGGTAAGATAGCGACGTTTTAACTTAATTTGAGAGGAAAAATTATGGCAGGCGTTAATAAAGTAATTATTGTGGGAAATTTGGGAAATGATCCTGAATTGAGAACTTTTGCAAATGGCGATGCGGTCGCCAATATCAGTGTTGCCACCAGTGAACGTTGGCAAGACAAACAGAGCGGAGAATGGCGAGAAATTACTGAATGGCACCGCATCGTGTTATTCCGCCGTTTGGCAGAAATCGCCGGACAATATTTGCGTAAAGGATCAAAAGTTTATATAGAAGGCAAATTACGCACGCGTAAATGGCAAGATCAAAACGGGCAAGATCGTTACACCACCGAAATTCAAGCGGACACATTACAAATGTTGGACAGTCGCAGCGATCGTATGGGCGCGGATATGTCTGCACCAATGGCTCAACCGCAAAATCAGTTTGCGCAACCGTCTTATAATCAAGCGGCAGCTCAACCTAACCAATTCGCACAACCGGCAGCCGCTAAAGCACCGCAAGCAGCGGTAAATCCGGATACAGCAGATTTTGATGATGATATGCCATTCTAAGCATTCTTATATTATCAAAATAAATTATAAAACATTAGGAGAAACCTTTATAAAAAAAGAGGTTTCTCTTTTTAATATTTGTTTTGATATATTGCTTTATTTTATACATTCCACCAAAGCCTTAAACAACGGAGAATCCTGTCTCCGATTAGGGTAATAAAGATAATAACCTTCGTAACGCATTGCATAATTTTGTAACACCTCGACTATCTCACCAGATTTAAGCTCTTTTAGTACTCTGTCTTTCGGCATTAATGCCAACCCCAAATGAGATAAGCAGGCTTTTTTTGCAAGAAAATTATTATTCACCACTAATCGACCCGATGGCATAAATTTAACCACTTCTTTACCCTTTGGTATACAAAATTCCCAAGGAAAAATACCTTCAGAAGTTGGCATTCGTACACACAAACATTGATGTGAAGTTAAATCATCAATTGTTTTTGGAATTCCGTATTGTTCTAAATATTGTGGCGTTGCAATTAATGCCATTTGCATATCATCTGAAATTCTGATGGCGATCATATCTTTATCTACTTCTTTGCCTAAACGAATCCCCGCATCAAAACGCCCAGCTACGATATCAGTAAACTTCATATCGCTGATTAGCTCTAATTTTACTTCGGGATATTTTTCCATAAATCTTAATAACTTATCCCAAATAACATAGAGAAAAACGTGATCAGCCCCATTAATGCGTAATGTTCCATTTAGCGTGTTACGAAAATGACTTAATGCATTAACATTATCTTCAATACTCTCAAATAATGGAAAAAGTTGTTTAAAAAGTTGTTCACCTGCTTCGGTAGTGGCAACACTGCGAGTTGTTCGATGAAACAATTTTATTTTCAGCTGTTCTTCCAATTTCCGCATAGAATGGCTTAACGCTGAGGTCGATACGCCTAAATATGCAGCCGCTTTAGTAAAACTGGCCGTTTGTGCAACAATAATAAAATTGCGTAATTCATTCATATTTTCAATCATCTTGGACTCTTTGATTGTTGAAAAATATTCAACAGGCTATCAAAAAATACCCCACTAATCAAAACAATATTTTCTCCCTATAATGTCATCATTCAAAGTACATAGGAGTAAAAAATGAAAACAGCAACCTTAAACAACGGCATTGAAATGCCAATGATCGGCTTTGGTGTGTATCAAGTGAGCGATGAAGAAACGGAAAAAGCCGTCTTATCCGCTCTCGAACAAGGCTACCGCCTGCTCGACACCGCCGCCATTTACGGCAACGAAGCGGGCGTAGGGCGTGCGATTAAAGCCAGCGGCATCCCTCGCGAAGAGATTTTCGTTACCACCAAATTGTGGATTCAACGCCAAGATGCGTTTAACGGCACACAAAAAGCCCTTGATGAATCCTTGAAGCGTTTGGGCTTGGATTATGTGGATCTCTATTTAATGCACCAGCCTTTCGGCGATGTGCACGAAGAATGGCGCGCAATGGAAACCGCGTTGAAAGCAGGCAAAACCCGTGCCATTGGCGTGAGCAATTTCCATATGGATCGCTTAATGGATTTAATCACTTGCCACGAAATTGTGCCTGCGGTAAACCAAATCGAAACACACCCATTTTATCAGCGTGATGCGGAATTAGCCTTTCATAAAGAACGGGGGATTTTGCAACAATCTTGGGGCCCGCTGGCTGAAGGCAAATTCGACATTTTCCATAATCCCGTGTTGAGCGAGATCGCTGACAAACACGGCAAATCCGTTGCCCAAGTGGTGTTACGCTGGCTCAACCAACACGGTATCGCCATCATTCCCAAATCGGTGAAAGTGGAAAGAATGCGTGAAAACCGCGACATCTTGGATTTCACCCTTGACGCACAAGACCTCGCCGCCATCGCCACCCTCAATCGTGATGAAATCATCTTCGACCACCGCGATCCAAAAATGGTGCAATGGCTGGCACAAGCGAGAGGCTAGGCCCAAATTGAAAAACGCCGTGTGGAATGATCTGCACCCCAAAAGTTGGACTTATTATCCAACAGACAAAGGTGCAGATTTTTTATGACTAAATATAACCAAACATTTAAACAACAAGTGGTAGATTTCTACTTTCAACACGAGGAAAACCTTTCTTTAACCTGTCGTACATTTANCGTGTCTAAACGCACATTAAGGCGTTGGATTGCCCAATATCAACATTCAGGTATAAAGGGCTTAGCCGTGCTGCATACCAAACGAACCTACACCCCAGAGTTTAAATATCACGTCATACAAACGATTCAAAACAGAG
>NZ_KB903751.1 GCF_000379785.1 Gallibacterium anatis DSM 16844 = F 149
ATTGAAGAACTTGAATCCGTTATCAAAGAATATGTTCGTTATTACAATGAGGAAAGAATACAATTAAGATTAAATGGACTGAGTCCTGTTCAATACAGAATTCAGTCCTTAAAATAACAGTCTAACTTTTCGGGGTCAGATCACAACGCTTTAAAGCCTTTTTAGTAAATCTGATTAACCCAGAATAACCCACAGTAACACAAGATTTTAGTAACACATTTAGTAACACGCAGTTATACTAGACACAAACTGTGTTACTAAAAATCATTGAGGCGAGATATGGCAAGGCTTACCACTCCATTAACAAATACAAAAATTGAAAGGGCAAAACCGACAGCTAAAGAATACAATTTAGCAGATGGAAAAGGACTTTATTTGCGAGTTAAGCCAACAGGCTTAGAGATGTGGTTACTCAATTATTCTCCCGCCATTTCACCAAATCACATTACCTCATCTATATAATTATTTAATTATTCCAGTAAGTTTTTTATCCTAAAATTTAATCGTAACTAGCGTTAAGTTTGCTTTTGTTTTATGCTTGCAACCTACTTTTGGATTGCCTCTTCAAAATTTTCTTTCAATGATAAGGAGCATTAACGTCGTGGAAAACGCTACCTTTAATCCTAAATTTCAAACTGTTTCCAATATGGATACTATCCGTGAGGCCTGTAATATCAATTACTGGGGAATGAATTATTACAATGTGGATGAAAACGGTGATATTTATGTTTGTCCAAATCCGGAAAAACCTGAAAATCGAGTTGCATTGACTAAATTAGTCGAGCAGGTTCAACAACAAAAGAGTGCACACCTACCAACGCTATTTTGTTTTCCTCAAATTATTCAACACCGTCTGCGTTCAATTAATGCTGCTTTTGCACAGGCTCGGGCTGATTTTGGGTATGAAGGCAATTATTTCTTGGTTTATCCGATTAAAGTAAATCAATATCGCCGTATTATTGAATCATTGATTACTTCGGGGCAGCCGTTGGGGTTGGAAGCCGGATCGAAAGCTGAGTTGATGGCGGTGTTGGCTCACGCCGGACAAACTAAAACAGTGATAGTTTGTAATGGATATAAAGATCGTGAATATATTCGTTTTGCGTTGATGGGCGAAAAATTAGGTCATAAAGTCTATTTAGTTATAGAGAAAATTTCCGAAATCTTCTTAGTGTTGGAAGAGGCGAAAAAATTGAATGTACGCCCTCGCTTAGGGGTGCGCGCCAGATTGGCTTCGCAAGGTTCAGGGAAATGGCAATCCTCAGGCGGTGAAAAATCAAAATTTGGTTTATCGGCATCACAAGTGCTTGATTTAGTGAATTTATTAAAAGATCAACAAAGTTTGGACTGTTTGCAGTTATTGCATTTTCACTTAGGCTCTCAATTAGGTAACATTCGCGATGTGGCGACCGGTGTGCGTGAAAGTGCAAGATTTTATATTGAACTGTATCGATTAGGTGTAAATATTCAATGTTTTGATGTTGGTGGTGGTTTAGGTGTCGACTATGATGGTAATCGCACTGAATCAGATTGTTCCGTTAATTATGGTCTAAGAGAATATGCGGAAACTGTGGTGTGGGGAATTGGTCAAGCTTGTCGAGAATATAATTTGCCGCATCCGACAATCATTACTGAGTCGGGGCGAGCGGTAACAGCACATCACGCCGTGCTGGTATCAAATATTATCGGTGTTGAGCGTTATTTGCCGGCGCAACTTGAAGCACCGAAAGAGAGTGATCCAATGGTGTTGCACAGTATGTGGGAAACGTGGAATGACATTTTGTCATCACGTGAAAAACGTTCTTTACGCAGTTGGATTCACGAAAGTCAATTTGATTTGTCTGATGTACATAATCAATATAATGTCGGTTTGATTAATTTAGAACAACGAGCTTGGGCAGAGCAACTTTACCTCAATATTTGCCACGAGGTGGGGGAATTATTTAATGAGCGTCATCGTTCGCACCGTACCATTATTGATGAATTACAGGAACGTTTTGCGGATAAATTATATGTGAATTTTTCGCTATTCCAGTCACTGCCTGACGCTTGGGGTATCGATCAACTGTTTCCGGTCTGCCCATTAACGCAGCTTAATGAGCCGGTTAGTCGCCGAGCAGTATTGCTTGATATTACTTGTGATTCCGATGGCATTATTGATCATTATATTGATGGTGACGGTATCGCTACCACGATGCCGATGCCTAATTATGCGACAGATAATCCACCGTTGGTTGGTTTTTTTATGGTCGGGGCTTATCAGGAAATTCTTGGCAATATGCACAACTTGTTCGGAGATACTACCAGCGTGGATATCGTGCTGGATGATAATGGGCAGGCAAAAATCTTAGATTATGATGAGGGCAATACGGTTGCAGATATGTTGCAATATGTTTATCTTGACCCGAAAAATTTAATTGCTCGTTATCGAGAACAAATTGAACATTCAGATTTGCCGGTATCGGAAGCATTACAATTCTTAAAAGAATTGGAAGAGGGTTTAAACGGCTATACTTATCTGGAAGAGGAGTGAGTAAAGAAAAATGTTTAATACGCTTGCGCATAAAGAAGATATTTCTTTGGTTTCTAATAATTTTGGTTTTTTACGATTACCGTTAAATTTTGTGCCACAGCAATCCGATGCCGATTGGGTAATCACTGGCGTGCCGTTTGATGCATCTGTTTCCGGTCGTACGGGGGCAAGGTTTGGTGCGGAAGCAATTCGCCGTGCTTCTGTCAATTTAGCGTGGGAACATTGCCGTTTCCCGTGGAATTTTGATGTGCGGGAACGGTTGAAAATTGTCGATTGTGGCGATTTAGTCTATTCCTATGGCGATAATCAGGATTTTGTTAAACAGCTGGAAGCGCATACCAGTTCCTTGCTACAAGCCGGAAAACGTTGCCTAACTTTAGGTGGTGATCACTTTATCACATTGCCGCTTTTGCGTGCTCACGCCAAACATTTTGGTAAATTGGCAATGATCCATTTTGATGCACATACCGACACCTACGAAAACGGCAGTTGTTATGATCACGGTACAATGTTTTATCACGCGCCGAAAGAGGGATTAATCGATGCAAAAAGATCTGTTCAGATCGGCATTAGAACAGAGTTTGATCGACAGTTAGACTTCACCGTTTTGGATGCACCGCTAGTGAATGATTTAACTGTTGATGAAGTGGTTCAGCGTATTAAAGAAACAGTTGGAACGGAGTTACCGGTTTACTTGACATTCGACATTGATTGCCTCGATCCGGCATTTGCTCCCGGCACCGGCACACCGGTTTGCGGTGGATTAAGTACAGATAAAGTATTGAAAATTTTAAGAAAGCTGTCTGATGTGAATATTGTTGGAATGGATGTGGTGGAAGTTTCTCCTGCATATGACAAAGCAGATATCACCGCGCTTGCCGGCGCAACCATCGCTTTAGAAATGCTTTATTTGCAAGGGAGTAAGAAGGAATGAAAGAGAAACAAAAAATCATTTTAGCGACAGGTAACCAAGGAAAAGTCAATGAAATGGCGAATGTCTTAGCAGAATTTGGGTTTGAAGTAGTGGCGCAAACTGCACTAGGAATCGAAAGTCCGGAAGAAACGGGTTTAACATTTGTTGAAAATGCGCTGATTAAGGCTCGACACGCTGCAAAAATCAGTGGCTTGCCGGCAATTGCGGATGATTCCGGCTTGGCGGTGGATTATTTAAATGGGCAGCCGGGGTTGTATTCAGCACGTTTTGCCGGCGAACACGCAAGCGATGCGGATAATCGTGCGAAATTGTTGCATTTGCTTGAGGGCGTTCCGGCAGCACAACGCAAAGCGAAATTTGTCAGCTGCATTGTGTTATTGCGTTCGGCTGATGATCCGGTGCCAATTATTGCGCAAGGAGAGTGTGAGGGTGTCATTACCGAACAGGAAATTGGTGAAAACGGTTTCGGTTATGATGCATTATTCTTCTACGCCGATAAACAGGCAACGTTTGCACAGTTAAGCAAAGAAGAGAAACAGCAAATTTCACATCGGGCAAGAGCGTTAATTAAATTACAACAGCAATTAAAATGATGGTTTTACCTCCTCTCAGTTTATATATTCATATTCCTTGGTGTGTTCAGAAATGCCCTTATTGCGATTTTAATTCGCACGCACAAAAAGGCGACATTCCGCAACAGCAGTATATCCAACATCTGCTGGCGGATTTAGATCAACAGCTCGATTTTGTTCAACAACGGCAATTACATTCTATTTTTATCGGCGGCGGCACACCCAGCCTGTTTTCTGCGGAAAGTATCGCGTTTTTATTGGCACAAATTGCACAGCGTATCCCGTTTAGCCAAAATATTGAAATTACTTTAGAAGCTAACCCCGGCACAGCGGAAGCGGAGCGTTTTTTAGGTTATCGTCAGGCAGGGGGAACACGGCTTTCTATGGGCGTGCAGAGCTTTCACGACCAACAGTTGCAACTGTTGGGGCGCATTCATAACAGCAATGAAGCCAAAAAAGCGGTCGATTTTGCTAAAGCAGCCGGATTTGAACGTTTTAATTTAGATTTAATGCACGGCTTGCCGAACCAAAGTGTGGAGAGCGCATTGTCGGATTTGGCGCAAGCAATCGCGTTAGCGCCGCCACATCTTTCTTGGTATCAATTAACCATCGAACCGAATACGCTGTTTGCCAGTAAACCGCCACGTTTACCGGATGACGATGATCTTTGGCAAATTTTTGAGGCGGGGCATCAAAAACTGCTTGCCGCCGGTTATCAGCAGTATGAAACCTCAGCCTATGCCAAACCCGGTTTCCAGTGCGAACACAATTTAAATTATTGGCGATTCGGGGATTATTTGGCGATTGGTTGCGGTGCGCACGGCAAAGTGAGCTTCAGCGATGGGCAAATTTTGCGTTATTCGCAAACCAAACACCCGAAAGGCTATTTGCAAGGGCAATATCGTTATCAACAACATTATGTAGAGTTGCAAGATCGTCCGTTTGAGTTTTTTATGAATCGTTTTCGCCTGTTGGAAGCGGTGCCGAAAGCCGATTTTGAGCGATTTACCGGATTAGGCTTGAATGTGATTGAAAAGCAGATAGACGAGGCATTAAAACAGGATTATATTGTAGAACGGACAGAGAGTTGGCAAATTACTGAACACGGTAAACTATTTCTTAATGACTTGCTGACGCTTTTTTTATCAAATAGTTGAATGAAAGGATGGCAAAATGGATCAATTAACAATGAAGAAAATGGCGGCAAATGCGGCGTTGCAATATGTGCAGGCGGATACGATTGTCGGCGTAGGCAGTGGCTCCACAGTAAATTGTTTTATTGAAGCATTAGGAACAATTAAACATAAAATTAAAGGTGCGGTGGCAGCCTCAAAAAACTCAGAAGCATTGTTGCGTGCGCAAGGTATTGAAGTGTTCAGTGCCAATGATGTTTCCGGTTTGGATATTTATGTTGACGGTGCGGATGAAATTACACCGCATAAAATGATGATTAAAGGCGGTGGTGCGGCATTAACCCGAGAAAAAATTGTGGCAGCGTTAGCAAAAACATTTATCTGTATTGTCGATCGTTCTAAACAGGTGGATGTGTTAGGTTCAACTTTCCCATTGCCGGTTGAAGTGATCCCAATGGCGCGTTCTCAAGTGGCACGTAAATTGGTGGCGTTGGGCGGCTCACCGGAATATCGTGAAGGCGTGGTTACCGATAACGGCAATATTATTTTGGATGTTCATAATTTTAAAATTCTTAATCCGGTTGAAATGGAAAAAGAGTTAAACAACGTTGCCGGCGTGGTTACCAACGGTATTTTTGCGTTGCGTCCGGCGGATATCGTGATTGTCGGCAGCCCTGACGGCGCACAAATTCTCAAATAAATTTCACACATATAATAAAGGAAAATGCAAATATGACAGCTAAAGTATCGTTAGATAAAGCAAAAATTAAGTTCTTGTTGTTGGAAGGCGTGCACGAAAGTGCGTTGGAAGTGTTGCATAATGCCGGCTATTCCAATATCGAATACCATAAAAAAGCGCTTGATGAAGAAGAGTTAATCGAAGCGATTAAAGATGCCCATTTTATCGGCATCCGTTCCCGCACCCACTTAACCGAAAAAGTGTTGCAGCACGCCCATAAATTAATTGCGATTGGCTGTTTCTGTATCGGCACCAACCAAGTGGATTTGGAAGCGGCGAAACAGCGTGGTATTCCGGTGTTTAATGCGCCGTTCTCAAACACACGTTCCGTGGCTGAATTGGTGTTAGGGGAAATGTTGTTATTAATGCGCAATGTGCCGAAAGCCAATTTTGAGGTGCATCGTGGTGTTTGGAATAAATCAGCGGCAGGTTCAAACGAAGCCAGAGGAAAAATTCTCGGTATTATCGGTTATGGCCATATCGGTTCACAATTAAGTGTGATTGCCGAATCACTCGGAATGCGTGTCTATTTCTACGATATTGAAAACAAATTACCATTGGGCAATGCGCAACAGGTTCGCACTTTGGAAGAGCTATTAACAATGAGCGATGTGGTTTCGTTACACGTGCCGGAAAACAGTTCTACCAAGAATTTGATGAGTGCAGAGCGAATTGCACAATTAAAACAGGGTGCCATTTTGATTAATGCCGCACGCGGAACAGTGGTTGATATTGATGCCTTAAGTGCAGCATTGGAAGCCGGAAAATTACGTGGCGCCGCGATTGATGTGTTCCCGAAAGAACCTGCCTCAATTAATGAAGTGTTTGAATCACCGTTGCGCCGTTTTGAAAATGTGATTTTAACTCCGCATATCGGTGGCTCAACCTCTGAAGCGCAAGAGAATATCGGCACTGAAGTGGCAAGCAAATTTGTTAAATATTCCGACAACGGTTCAACCGTTACTGCCGTCAATTTCCCTGAAGTGTCCTTGCCGAGCCACAGTTTAGTGAAAGCAAAACGGTTATTGCATATTCACCATAATCGACCGGGTATTTTGAATAAAATTAACCAAATTTTTGTGGATAACGGTGTCAATATTGCTGCTCAATATTTGCAGACTGATGAAACAATCGGTTATGTTGTTATTGATGTTGAATCAGAAAACACAGAAAGTTTGCAGCAAAAATTGAAGCAGATTGACGGCACCATCAAGGCAAGAGTTTTGTATTAGTTTTTTTACTTTGTATAGAGCATATGTAATTTAAAATAGAAGCAGCTCTTATTGTGATCTGCACCCCAAAAGTTGGACTTATTATCCAACAACATACAAAGGTGCAGATTTTTTATGACTAAATATAACCAAACATTTAAACAACAAGTGGTAGATTTCTACTTTCAACACGAGGAAAGTCTTTCTTTAACCTGTCGTACATTTACCGTTTCTAAACGCACATTAAGGCGTTGGATTGCCCAATATCAACATTCAGGTATAAAGGGCTTAGCCGTGCTGCATACCAAACGAACCTATACCCCAGAGTTTAAATATCACGTC
>NZ_KB903752.1 GCF_000379785.1 Gallibacterium anatis DSM 16844 = F 149
CATTGAAGAACTTGAATCTGTTATCAAAGAATATGTTCGTTATTACAATGAGGAAAGAATACAATTAAAATTAAATGGACTGAGCCCTGTTCAATACAGAATTCAGTCCTTAAAATAACAGTCTAACTTTTCGGGGTCAGATCAATACTGATGTAGAACATCTTTCTCGTGGGGAAAAACAACGTGTCGCCATTGCACGCGCATTATTGCATCAACCTAAAATTATTATTGCCGATGAACCGACCGCAAGTCTGGATAAGGAAAACAGTCAAATAATTTCACAATTATTGTGCAATATCAGCACTGAAGAAAACTGTACGCTCATTGTTGCCACCCACGATCTCTTTCTCGCTTCACAATTAAAGCGAAAAATTCATTTGGAAAATGGCATTATCGTGTCGGATAACGATAAAGAATAAGGAGTCAATATGTTAATGCTAAAGCTGCTCTTTCTGGATCTGAAAAAAAGCAAATTCGGCAGTTTATTTATTATTTTTTTAATTGCCTGTTCTGTGGCGCTCAGTATTGCCGTTAGTATCAGCGAGCGAGCTTTTCGCGAAGGCAGTACCAATGCAGCAGAAAAATTCGATCTTATTATTGGCGCATCAGGCAGTGAAATTCAGTTGGTATTAAGCACTGTTTTTCTGCAACCAACAAAATTAAATTTAATTGATTACGCTATTTTAAATGAAATTAAACAGAACCCGAACACTGCTTGGGCAGCACCATTAACATTTGGTGACTATTTTCAAGATATGCCGATTATCGGCACAGATAACACCTTTATCGAAAAAATTTATCCTGAGTTGCCGCAACAACAACTATTTCATCAAGATTTTAAAGCGATTGTCGGCGCGGACAGCGGTTTAAAAATCGGCGATAAATTCTCACCGCTTCACGCGCGCTTAGGAGAAAACAACCATCACCAACATAATGAAATCAAATATCACGTTATCGGTATTTTACCCAAACAGCATAATGTTTGGGACCGATCTATCTTTGTACCGATTAAAAATATTTGGCAGATTCATCAACATTCCGACACTCAACAAGAACGTGAACACAAAGCCGTTTCCGCCATTATTGTAAAACCGAAAAGTTTTGCCGGTGCTTATCAATTACGTAGCCAATATAAAACGGAACAGACACAGGCACTCTTCCCTGCTGAAGTATTGGTGAGAGTTCACGCCATTTTAGGTGACAGTAAACAAATTCTGCTTGGAATTTCCATCATCACACAAATTTTAGTTACCTTGGCGCTACTGATGACAATCGTACTCTATCTTAGAAGTAAACAGCACCAAATCGCGGCCTGGCGTATTTTCGGCGCACCAAGAACGAAAATTGTTCTGCTTATTTGGTCAACTCTTTTCCTGATCATCACGTGTGCATTAATGCTCGGCACATTGGGCGGCATAGTATTCGCCTACCTCATTGCCCACTACATCAGTCAAAACAGCGGCTTTGCCTTACCTGTTTACTTTTCAGAAACTGAAGCCCAATTTCTCGCCGCTAATCTTTTAGTTGCAATGTTAATTGCCCTCATTCCCTCTTTTTTAATCTATCGACAAACACCAATTACGATTCTAAAAAATATTCCTGAATAACATTAAACGTATCGGCACACAACCGATACGTTTTTACTGTTAATTATTTTGTTAATTGATAACTCTGTTCAATCAAAGGGAGCAATTCCGCCATCTCAATTTTGTCTAAATCCACACTCAACCAATGTTGTTTATTCATATGATACGCCGGATAAAATCCCTCAGACTGCCGTAAACCGTCAATCAATTCAGGTGGCAGCTTAAGGTTCAGCACATTTTTTATTTCTTTGCCAGACAATCCCAACTTATCGCCCGCCACCGGCATAAACAACGCAAACCATTTTTTATTAGTAAAATGCCGAAACACCGCAAATTCAGGATGCTTATCAAACAAATACTCCGCCTTTGCGGAGTAATGTTCATTTAAATAGAGAAAAAGTGTTTTGGGTGAAGTCATGATATTTACCTCTTTAAACATATAAATACACATCAAACAACTTTAATACCGTTATTTTGAAAATAGAATCTTGTTCATCACAATATACTTATTTGTAAGACTTGATTAAATCCTAAGATTGTTTGTCTAACCCCCCTTGAGTTGCTATCATAGCAGCTCAATTTTAGTATTCGTATTTTGTTGAAAACAATGATTAATAAACTCAAAAATATCAAACTGAATCAGCTTCCTTTATCCCATTTTAAACAGGTAGAAATTAAGAAAGAGTATTTACGCTCCAATCTTTACCTTTTTAACCTTGGACTTATTTTATTAACGTTTTTTGGGTTATATTTACTTGTGGCGTGGGCATCTTATCATCCAATGGATAATGCGTGGACTGTCGCCAGTAACCAGACGGCAGTCTATAACAAGGCAGGTGCTTTCGGTGCTTGGATAATTGATGTTCTATTTGCCTTATTTGGTCGGATTGCCAATATTTTGCCTTTTGTCTGTTTTTTAGTTCCTATTTTTCTATTACGTTATCATCCGATTACAGAAATGAAATGGCGTACTTTTTTCCTTCATTTCATCGGTTTTGTACTTTTTTTATGCAGTATCTCAACTTTAGCGGCACTCTATTTACCTAATAGCAGCAACCATTTAGCCGGTGGCGTCATCGGCACCGTTATTGTTCAGTTTATTGCTAAAACAACCGGCACACTGCTGCTTTCACTTATTGCATTATTGACCACTGCTTTAGGGTTCGTACTTTCTGCCGGCAATGATTTTATTAAAGTATTGCTACGTTTTTACCACTGGTTGATGGCAACAGATGAACAACAAAAAATTGAAGATCACGCTGATACAACCTCAACAGAAAAATCATTAGCGGATTATGAACAGATTGTTTTGCCGATCGCTAATGCTAACCGTACAGAACAACAAACCAAAGAAGAAACGTCATCACCTTATTCCCAACCTCAAGACGAACAACAGTTAGTTAATCCAACTATTTTCGGTTTAACTCCGCAACAAGATGAGCCAACAACAGAAATTGAAACAGCAACTTCTTTTGCACAACAAGAGTGGCAAAATAGCGCGCCACATACATTAGAAACAGCACAAGCACAAGCACAAGCACAAGCACAAGCACAAGCACAAGCACAAGCACAAGCACAAGCACAAGCACAAGCACAAGCACAAGAAGATAGCATTGCCAATTTTGATTTTCCAATGATGGATATTGAAGAACAGCCGGAATTGCCGAAAGTTTCCATTTCAATGCCATCACTGACATCTGTTGTTACTGCGAATGACACTAGGTTAACAGAGGCGAAAACCGCTGTTTCTGCGCCAAAACAGGAAATTTCACTGTCGCCTAATAATAGGATGAATGTTGATGCGATCGCGCCTGCTCAAGACAAAGACGATTATGAGGACGATGATGAAGAACTTACACATTTACGTGAACAATTTTTAGCGCAACAACAAATGAAAGAGCAACAATATGCCCATTCTAAAGCAGAAGCTAAGCCCTCAACGACAACACCGAATTATAAGCCTTATAACGGCACATTAATTCATCCGTTGCTTCAACCAGATCCGATTTCAACCGTTAAACCGACAACGCCGTTGCCTAGCTTGGATTTATTAAGTCCGGGCCAACCTTTAAAAACAGAAGTAACTCAAGCAGAGATTCAAGAAACCTCAAGACGCATTGAACAGCAACTACGTAATTTCGGCGTGAAAGCCGCTGTGCGTAACGTCACTATCGGCCCGGTCGTTACTCGTTATGAAATTGAATTACAACCGGGAACTAAAGCATCGAAAGTCACCAGCATAGATACCGACTTGGCGCGTGCATTGATGTTCCGCTCAATTCGTATTGCGGAAGTGATCCCCGGCAAACCTTATATCGGCATTGAAACGCCAAATATGCGCCGTCAAAATGTATTGCTGCGCGATGTGTTAAGCAGTGCAGAATTCCAACAAGCAAAATCACCGCTATCTATGGTGCTTGGTAAAGATATCAGCGGCAAAGCCGTGGTGGTAGATTTAGCAAAAATGCCGCATTTACTGGTGGCTGGGGCAACCGGTTCCGGTAAATCCGTTGGTGTCAATGCAATGATTTTAAGTTTGTTATTCAAAGTCCAACCGGAAGAGGTGAAATTTATTATGATCGATCCGAAACAGGTTGAGCTCTCTATGTACAACGATATTCCACATTTGCTTACCAATGTGGTGACTGATATGAACAAAGCGGCAAATGCATTGCGTTGGTGTGTTGATGAAATGGAACGTCGCTACCAATTGCTCACTGCGCTGCACGTCCGCAATATTGAAGGATTTAATCATAAAATTGATCAAGCGGCTGAAATGCAATTACCGATTCCAAATCCGATTTGGCGACCGGGCGATACTATGGATGCAATGCCGCCGGCGCTGGAAAAACTACCTTATATTGTAGTGATTGTCGATGAATTTGCCGATTTAATGATGATTGTCGGAAAACAGGTAGAAGAATTAATCGCGCGCTTGGCACAAAAGGCGCGTGCTATCGGTATTCACTTAATTTTAGCAACACAACGTCCTTCAGTGGATGTCATCACCGGCTTGATTAAAGCCAATATTCCAAGTCGTATCGCATTTACTGTTGCCAGTAAAATTGACTCACGTACTATTTTGGATCAATCCGGTGCAGAAGCGTTATTAGGAAAAGGTGATATGCTCTATTCCGGTCAAGGCGATTTAATTCGTGTTCACGGTGCTTATATGACCGATGATGAAGTCGCTCGTGTTGCCAATGATTGGCGCGCTCGTGGCAAACCTAATTATTTGGATGAAATTGTGGAAAACAGTGAAGAGGGACAAGATAATAACGGTGAAGGCAACAACAGCGAACTTGATGAAAAATTTGATGAAGCAGTCGAGGTGGTGTTAAGCACAGGCAACACTTCCGCTTCATTTTTACAGCGTCGTCTGGGTTTAGGTTTCCCTCGTGCCGCACGTATCCTCGATCAAATGGAACAACAGGGAATTTTATCTTCGCCGGTTAATGGTAAACGTGAAATTCTGGCGCCAAAAAATAATTATTAAGGAGACATCAATGAAAAAATTACTGACATTTTGTGCTTTATTCAGCTTAATTTGCAGCACTACCGCTTTTGCTGATGCAAAATCTGAATTACAACAGCGTTTATCACAAATCAATTCACTGAGCAGTCAGTTCCAGCAACGTGTTTCCGATGCGGAAGGCAAAGTGGTTCAACAAGGTGAAGGCACTTTACAAATTAAGCATCCGAATTTATTTAAAATGGAGATTAGCTCGCCACAAGAGAGTGAAATGGTTTCAGACGGCAAAACCTTATGGTATTACGATCCTTTTGTTGAGCAAGCAACAGCCAACTGGGTAAGTGAAGCGGTAAATAATACGCCGTTCGTGTTATTAACCAGTGATGATCAACACCATTGGGCAAGTTATCAAGTCACACAAAAACAGGATGTGTTTACACTTACACCTGTTGATAAAAAGAGCAATATCAAACAATTTACTATTCGGATTAATGCCAACGGATTATTAAATAGCTTTAGCACTATCGAAAAAGACGGTCAGGCAAATTTATATATTTTACGCAACATTAATACTTCGGTTTTACCCGACTCAACCTTTAAGTTTACCTTGCCAAAAGGTGCGGAATTGGATGATCAACGCAAAAAATAGTGATTGTTATAGGTGCTAAATGGAAACGCTTGATTTAAATTTTTCCGCTGATGATTTTCGCCCTTTAGCTGCAAGGATGCGCCCAACCTCATTGGATAATTATTTTGGTCAAAGTCATCTGGTCGGTAAAGGAAAGCCGCTACGCAAAGCAATTGAAAGCGGCAATATTCACTCTATGATTTTTTGGGGGCCGCCCGGTACCGGTAAAACGACATTAGCAGAAATTATTGCCCATCGCTTAAATGCAAAAGTGGAATATCTTTCTGCCGTTACCAGTGGTGTGAAAGAGATCCGCGAAGCGATAGAACGGGCTAAACAGAACCAATTGGCCGGTCAACAAACCTTGTTATTTGTGGATGAAGTGCATCGCTTTAATAAATCACAGCAGGATGCCTTTTTGCCCTATATTGAAGACGGCACTATTATCTTTATCGGCGCAACAACAGAAAACCCCTCTTTTGAATTAAATAGCGCATTACTCTCACGTGCCAGAGTTTATCTTTTAAAATCGCTTAATATCGATGAGATTGTTGAAGTGTTGCAGCGTGCTTTACAGGATAAACAATTCGGCTATGGCAACCAGATCATTAATCTTGAAGATGGCTTATTAGCCATGCTGGCAGAATACGTCAATGGCGATGCGCGCTTGGCATTAAACTGCTTAGAATTAATGGTTGATATGGCAGAGGAAACGCTAAAAGGAAAACTACTGACGAAGCAATTATTAGTTGATACTTTGGGAGAAAGGCAAGCACGCTTTGATAAACAGGGCGACCGTTATTATGACTTAATTTCAGCATTGCATAAATCTGTACGCGGTTCTGCGCCTGATGCCGCACTTTATTGGTATGCGCGAATTATTACTGCCGGCGGTGATCCGCTCTATGTCGCTCGCCGTTTATTAGCCATTGCTTCAGAAGATATCGGCAATGCCGATCCAAGAGCAATGGAAGTTGCGTTGAATGCGTGGGACTGTTTCACGCGTGTGGGCGCAGCAGAAGGTGAACGTGCGATTGCTCAAGCCATTGTTTATTTAGCGGCAGCACCGAAAAGTAATGCCGTTTATCTTGCCTTCAAACAGGCAAAACAGCTTGCAACACAATATCCCGATTTTGATGTACCATTGCATTTGCGTAATGCGCCGACAACACTGATGAAAAATATGGGTATCGGTAAAAATTATCGCTATGCACACGATGAGCCAAATGCTTATGCCGCGGGTGAAAACTATTTTCCGGAGCCTCTAAAAGGAATACGTTTATATTTTCCAAATGAGCGTGGAATGGAGATCAAAATCAAACAAAAATTGGATTGGTTGGCACAGTTGGATGAGGAAGCGAATAATCAAGGTAAAAAATCATAGAAATTTGCCGATTTTACCAACAAAAAACGCACCTTTCGGTGCGTTTCAGACTGCTGACAAACCCATCTTTCCAAAATCATTTGATAAAAGTGGGTTTGTTTTTTTACTTTGTCGCTTTTCTCTTGCTTTTCCTTTCAGATAACGGTGCCAGCGGTCATTTTCGCTGATTGTTTTACCCATGCCTCAAACAAGTAAAATTGACGCCATAAATAAGACAAAATAGCCCATACCACTAGGGCAATTTTCTTGATATTTTGTGCCATTGCCGCAAGGAAGCATTGCATTTGCACTTTGGATAATCCTCTATAACGAGCATAGCGATGTCCGTG
>NZ_KB903753.1 GCF_000379785.1 Gallibacterium anatis DSM 16844 = F 149
CAGACTGGTTCAGAAACAGAAAATCAGACTGGTTCAGAGACAGAAAATCAGACTGGTTCAGAAACAGAAAATCAGACTGGTTCAGAAGAAGTAACAAATGTATCAGACGTAGAAGCTAAGATTGCAAAAGCACAGGAATTAGCGAAAGCAGCAGAAGCAGCGAAAACAGCTGTAGACACTAACAACGACGGCATTATTTCTGCTGGAGAGAAAGCGGTAGTTGATGCAGCTATTAAAGCGGCACAAGATGCGAAATCATCGGCAGATTCGGCAGTGAAAGCCTTACCAGATGGTACGGGAGAAGCAGGTTATCAAGCAAAAGTGAATGCGATCACAATACCTGAAACTGTAGAAGTAACAAATGTATCAGACGTAGAAACTAAGATTGCAAAAGCACAAGAACTAGTGAAGGCGGCAGAAGCTGCAAAAACAGCGGTAGATGCAAATAAAGATAATATTATCAGTGCAGAAGAGAAAGCAACCCTTGATGTGGCTATTGAAAAGGCACAAGGTGCGAAAACAGCAGCAGATGAAGCAGTAGCACGCTTACCAGTAGGTTCGGCTAAAGATGGCTATCAAGCTCAAGTTAATGCAATTACGATACCAGATACAGTGGCAGAAACTGAAGTATCAACTCCAGATCCTGTAGTAGAGCGCCTAGTTAATAAAGATGCGGTAGTAAAAGGAAATGTCTGGTTAGATTCGAAAGCGGATGGTGTGAAGGATAGTACAGAATCTGGCATTGAAAATGTTACGTTAGAACTAAAAGAGGCTGATACAGGAAAAGTTGTTGCAACAAAAACAACGGATAATAAAGGGAATTTTGAATTTACTGGTTTAGCACCTAATCGCTACATCATTGATGTGGTAGAGAATAAAGGGGGAATGCAAAATAAAGTTTATACAAAAGCTTATGCTTCCAATGGTACCGCTATAGATTCTGATGTAATAAACAGTAAAGGTGAAACATCAGCGATTATTGTGAGAGAAAGTCAGACTATAGATAACATTCACATTGGTGTTAAAGAAAAAAATGCCACAGATGTAAATTATCAATTACCGACTTTAACGTCTTCACAAGAAGTGATAAATACACTTAATAACCACATTGAGGGAGAGGGTATTGCTCGCTATGTTACTATCGTTGTTGATCCTAATGTGGCGAAACAGTATGGAAGTAATAAATTTGCGTTATCTGAAGTTAAAGTATGGTCTGGTAGTAATTTAGTTTCTTTGAATGGTAATGAAGATGGATTTGGACAACTAGTTTCCTGTTCTAGGGGATGGGGAGTTGTTAGAAACCTTTTTGATAATAGAGAAAATACTTCAAGTGAATTTGATTTTTCTAATCCAATTTGGATTCAAGTTGATCTTGGTAAATCTATGCCGATTTCTCGTGTACAAATTACGCCAAAAGATAGTGAATCTAAGTATTTGAATGGGGCAACGGTTTTACTCAGTGATGAGAGAATTACTTTTAAATATCAAATAGATGAGGATGGAAATCTTATTGAGGACCCTAACGCTAATAATGCAACACAAAAATTAGCGGGATCTAATGACGGTTTAAGAGCTTTAATTTCATCAAGTTCTGACATTTCATCAAGTATTTATAAAATGGGGCAAATCAAAAATATAACAGCAAATAGTAATGCGCCTGTTGATTTTTATAATAGGGATATCATTTGGAATGTTATTGATAAAAAACCAGAATTCTCAGGAAAATTAAATAGAGCATTAAAAGAAGGGGAAAGCTTATATTTATCCAATTCAAAAGGAGAAAAAATAGGCGATGTAACCCTTGAAGTTAAGCAAATTGAAGAAACCTATTGGAGCTTTGAGGATTTTCCACCAGTAGAAAAAACACGTTATATTGATGAATATTATTGGAAAGGCACGCTATTAAATGATTTGGAAGCGGGAAGCAATCAATGTTTCTTAACCTTCTCAAATGCTGGAAAAGTAGAAACACTGAAAGAATTTAATGTTAATGTAGCAAGTGTATCTCATAGCCAAATTACAGAGATGGTTATTTTAGCGGATAACTTAGCACAAACAACAGATATTACTGCAACCCGTATTTCGAATGATAATTTACCAACCCTTCAAGGGAAGTTATCTGAGCCATTAAGCACTGGTGAAGAAGTAAGGCTATATCATAACGATAAATTTATTGGTATTGCTAAAACTCAATTTAGCGAAAAAGGAGAGGCGCTCTGGTCTTTCCAAACCACGCTTGCAATTACAGAACCACAACAGACTTTCTCTGCCAAAATTTATAATAGATTTACAGGTGAAGAGAAAAGCACAGCTCAAGCGGAATACCATTATCTAGATATGTTGAAATCTAGCCTATGGCTTGAAGGAAGCATGGGGGCGGCATTTGATAAACCAATTGCCACTGAATTTTTAAAAGTAAATGGCGTGTTAGACTCTGCGCTACCAAGTGGAAACCATGTTGCGATTTATGCTGATGATAAATTTATGGGTAATGCTGTTGTTGAGTCAGACAATAAAACTTGGTCTTTACAGTTAAAAGAACATTTAAGTGTTGGAAAACATAATATTCAATGGCGAATCGAAAGTGCTACGGCAAATGAAAGCATTCCAACAACAACATTCGAAACAAAATCTGTAGAGTTTGTTTCTGATGCAGAAAAATTAACTTGTAATGCAAAACAGTTACATAAAGGGTTTTTATTTTCTGGTTATGTTGCACCTAATCAAGAAGGGCTATATCTTGAGTGGGGTGGAAAAGCAAGTCAATCTTTTAAATCTGATGCTTTGGGTAAATGGGAGGTTCCTTTCTTTGATAATGACTGCTTACTGGGTAAACAAGCACCTCTGAATCTTGATGGACAGATAACGAAAGCTGTTCTAAAAGATAGTAGTGGGAAAGTTGTTGGAGAATTTAATGTTCAATTAGATGTTACTAGCCCAGAAGTTAAAGAGCTATCTATACAAGATAGTACTCTAAATCCTGGGGCAAGTAGTACCGTTACAATCAAATTCACTGAAAGTGTATCCGATGATTTTGTGTTGAATAAGATCAAAGTTTTTGGTGGAAAACTAAGTAACTTCCAAGGAACAGGGGATACCCGCACGGCAACATTTACGGCTGATAATAATGTATCTAAAAAAGCGGTAATTGCAATTACCCAAGATAGTTTTAAAGATAGTGTTGGAAACTTCAATCAAAAGGATGCTATTTTAGAAGTTAAAGTTGGTAACACTGATATTATTGAACCAATTAGTTCCGACTTAGTGGTTAGAGCGAGCAAGCAAATTTCACTTGATTTAAGAAGCCCAGGCATTGACTTAAGCAATCCAAATTGGAAAGTGGAAATTAGCAATTTACCTCAAAATGTAACTTTGTCTAAAGGAACATACAGTAATGGGAAATGGGTGGTATCAGGAAGTGATCTAAAAGATCTTATGCTTGTTACTAACAAATCCGTAAAAGGCGATTTTTTATTCAATGTGAGTTATTTACATAATGAAAGCAATCAATGGAAAACTCATTCCCAAACAGCATTAAACTTGAAAGTTGTACCTTGGATTACAGGTGGAGGAAATGATGATGCTTCACACAATTTTTCTCACTATTTAGATGCTTGGAACCAAGGGACTGTAGGATATTCTGGTAAGGACATTACATTAATTGTACGTGAAAATACAGGGGATCTACCAGTTGGTGCTTTTGATGCCACTAATATTTTACCACATAGTAAATTTCCAGCTTGGCACGGCTCTACGGTAATGCTACGAGCAGCGGGAAGTATTGATAACTGGATTACGGGTATTGCATATAACGCCAAGATAAGTTGGAACATTGATAATATTAATAAAGCTGAGGTTTTCAACTTTAGTATAAGTTATGGTAATAACTATAGCCCTGTTTGGGGTGGGCGTGTGCCAGATGTGAAGTACGGTAGAAATGGTTTAGGGGAAATATGGACTATTTGTGCGAGTAACTGGAGAGAAAATACTGCACTTACAGTCGGAACTAAATCACCTACTGTTATGGCAGTTGGGGCTATTCATGGAGCAGATGGAACACCTATTACCGAATATGCTAAGGGAGAGGCAACTCACATCGCTGCAGTGGGGGATAATGGAACGAGTTACTCATCTCCGATTGTTGCGGGAACGACTGCATTAATGTTGGAAGCGGATAGAGGCTTAGGTTTCCGCGATGTTCAAACCATATTGGCTTATACAGGTCAGTATTATGATAAGACCACAATAACGGGTCCTTATTTGAATTTTGGCTTAAATGGTGCAAAAAACTTAAATGGAACAGGACTACATTTTGCTAAAGAGGTGGGTTTTGGAATAGTTAATATCCATGCTGCTGTCTTGTTAGCGAAGGACTGGCGTAGAGGAGGCTACGACTCAAAAGTCTATCACGATAAAGAAACCACACCAAATAATGAAAATTTATGGTGGGAATATAAAACAGATAAAGTAACAACAGAGAAGGTGTTGTCCCGCTCTGCTTCAGAAACTACGGAATTTAAAATTAATGTAACAAAAGACGTTAATGTGGAAGGAGTTGTGTTACATTTAAATCTTAATGATCCGGCGTTGAAGAAACTCACTATTACAGTTATTTCACCAGATGGAACAGTAAGTAAGATTGCTGAAGGAACACCGGTAGGCTCCTGGAATGGGTATTTTAATGCAACCAGTAATCGTTTCTGGGGGGAAAATGCTAAAGGAGAATGGACAATCAAATTTGGGCATACCGAGAATGTTGACGTTGATACCAAAATCAAAGATGTTGGCTTAAGTTTCTACGGTGATAGTATCATGAATGATGATCGTTATGTTTATACGGATGAGTTCTCCCGAACCTATAATGATATGGCAAGTAAGCAGAACAAAGCTGATATGCTAATATTGAATGATACTGATGGCGGTAATGACAGTATTATGGCATCAGCGGTAACAACGAATGTAACAATCGCATTAGGAAAAGATGATAATACTAATGGTAATTTATTGATTGATAATAAAGTTGTTGTTATTACAAAAGAAAGCCAGATCGAAAATGTTTTTGGTGGTGAAGGTCATGACTTACTTATCGGAAATAAATACACTAATTTCTTAGTAGGGAATGGTGGTAATGACATTGTTATTAGTAACAAAGCGGATGTCCGTTTGGAAGGTAATGACGGTAATGACTGGTTGGTGTTCGGAAAGGCGAAAAATGTACTTGGTGGCGCAGGCAATGACCATTTCTTGTATTTATCAGAAACAAAAGGACAAGGTACGAGTTTAACACTCGATACAGTTAAGCAAGTGTTAACTGACTTTAATTTCGCTCAAGATCAGCTTTACACTTGGAAAGATGATAATACTCTTCAAGCGGCTTTTCTGGAAGAAAACGATAAATTATCTTGGAAAACGGTAAAAGATCAAAGTCTTATTGAACAAGCTAAAACTTTTACAACTTATTTTTATCAAGGGTATACTCCAACGCAAAACATGTTAAGTACAGTTTTACCAGATGATAAAGTAAATACTATCATTATGTAATGTTATTGAAGTATTGTTTATCGAACCCTCATCCTGCCCTTCATAACAGGGATGCGAATCTAACTAACTAAGTAAGGGGCTATCCTAGATAATTACGGTGTAGTAGACAAAATGGTTGCTGATTTTTAAAAAACTACGGTATTATGTAGCAGTTGCACAAAACCTAAAATGCAATCTTAACCGCAGTAAAATTTTTGATGCCCTTAATTGTTAAGGGCATTTCTTTTGGCATAGTAGACAAAAAGGTTGGTAAAAAGTGGGTTAAAGCTTTATAGTACAAGGCTTTAACTCATTTTTTCAAATATGAATAAAAAACATGTCCTTTTTGCCATTCATCAAAAATACAAAAGTATGGTTTTAAAAATAAACTTCAGCGTTATAAATGTACCACTTGTAATAAACTCTTTACCTTAAAACCCAAATTAAATTCTAGCCAAATTTGGTTTGATTATTCTGTTGGGAAACAAACCTATCAGGAATTAGCTCATAAATATCATTGTTCAGTTAGAACTATTCAACGTCATATAGAAAAAGCCCCCAAATCGCATTTAAATTCCCCACAAAATAACTCGCTTAATCTGATTATTGATACCACCTTTTTTCATCGTGATTTTGGTGTATTGGTGTTGCTTTGTAGTGTAGTGGTAGACTAATTTTGCAGTCCTCAATAGGTGGTAAACTATCACAAAAAGAGGACATTAAAATGAAAAGAACATTTAGCCCAGATTACAAAATTGCCGCGGTAAAATTAGTCACCGAGCAAGGTTATTCTGTTGCCCAAGCCTGTTCGGAATTAGGGATAGGCGAAACGGCCTTACGTCGTTGGATAAAACAAGTCCAAGCAGAAAAACAAGGCTATGTATTGCCCGGAACGAAGCCCTTATCACCGGAACAGCAACGGATACGAGAGCTTGAACAACGCATTAAAATTCTCGAAGAGGATAAAGAAATCTTAAAAAAGGCTAC
>NZ_KB903754.1 GCF_000379785.1 Gallibacterium anatis DSM 16844 = F 149
TTATCTGAAAGGAAAAGCAAGAGAAAAGCGACAAAGTAAAAAAACAAACCCACTTTTATCAAATGATTTTGGAAAGATGGGTTTGTCAGCAGTCTGAGCACGGCAAATGCCGTGCTTTTTTGTCACTGCCATATTATGCCAATAGTACCAATCAGAAACTTCCGCTATTAAAAATACTGATTAAGTAGTACACTACTTGCGTTTACTGCGTTGACTATTGGGAGCTGATTATGAAACCTTATCTTATTGCACCGTCCATTTTATCCGCCAACCTTGCGCATCTCGGCGATGACGTGAAAAAAGTGTTGGCTGCCGGGGCTGATGTCATCCATTTTGATGTCATGGACAATCATTATGTGCCGAATTTAACGTTTGGGCCTGCCGTTTGTCAGGCTTTGCGTGATGACGGCATTAGCGCGCCGATTGATGTGCATTTAATGGTGAAACCGGTTGATCGTTTAATTCCTGATTTTGCCAAAGCCGGTGCAACTTCGATTACGTTTCATCCTGAAGCAAGCGAACATATTGACCGTTCCTTGCAATTAATTAAAGATCTCGGTTGTCAGGCTGGATTGGTGTTTAATCCGGCAACACCGCTGCACTATTTAGATCACGTGATGGATAAACTCGACATTATTTTAATTATGTCGGTTAATCCGGGGTTCGGCGGTCAATCTTTTATTCCGCACGCTTTGGAGAAATTGCGTCAGGCTCGTCAACGCATTATTTCCAGCGGTCGTGATATTCGTTTAGAAGTGGATGGCGGCGTTAAAGTGGATAATATTGCGGACATTGCTCGTGCCGGTGCGGATATGTTTGTTGCCGGTTCGGCAATTTTCGGTCAACCCGATTATCAACAGGTTATTCAAGCAATGCGTGAACAACTTGCTCACGCCCATAAATAATAAGGAAAAACTATGAGTCAATTTAAAGCTATCGGTTTCGATCTGGACGGAACTTTGGTTAACAGTCTGCCGGATCTCGCTTTAGCCGTTAGCCATACATTAAAGGAATTAAATTTGCCGACACCTAGCGAAGCGTTGGTGTTAACTTGGATTGGCAATGGTGCGGATATTTTATTGGCACGTGCATTGGAATGGGCGAAATTTTCGCCGAACGCTGAACAGTTAAAGCAGATTAAAGCTCGTTTTAACTACTATTATGGTGAAAATATTTGTAATAAGAGTCAGTTATTTCCTAATGTGAAACAGACCTTAGAACAATTAAAACAAAAAGGCTTTATTCTTGCGGTGGTTACCAACAAACCGACTCAACACGTTATTCCGGTGTTGAAGGCATTCGGGATTGATCATCTGTTCTCAGAAACATTGGGCGGGCAATCTTTGCCGGCGATTAAGCCGCATCCGGCTCCGCTGTTTTATCTCTGCGGTAAATTCGGCATTTTGCCTAAAGAGCTGTTATTTGTCGGTGATTCCAAAAATGATATTTTAGCCGCTCGTGCCGCCGGCTGTTCAGTGGTCGGTTTAACTTACGGTTACAACTATAATATTCCGATTGCTGATTCCCATCCTGATTGGGTATTTAGTGATTTTGCACAAATTTTAACTATTGTTGAATAGAATAAGGAAAGAAAATGAGTAAACCTATTGTATTTAGCGGCGTTCAGCCTTCCGGCGAATTGACGATTGGTAACTATCTCGGTGCTTTACGCCAATGGGTTAAAATGCAGGATGATTATGAATGTTTATTCTGCGTGGTGGATTTGCACGCCATTACTGTCCGTCAAGATCCGGTTGCTTTGCATAAAGCGACTTTAGATGTTCTGGCACTTTATTTGGCTTGCGGTATTGATCCGAATAAAAGCACAATTTTCGTACAATCTCACGTGCCTCAGCATACGCAATTAGCGTGGGTATTAAATTGTTACACCTATTTCGGCGAAATGGGGCGTATGACACAATTTAAAGATAAATCCGCACGCTATGAAGGCAATGTCAGCGTTGGCTTGTTTACTTATCCGGTTTTGATGGCGGCAGATATTTTGTTATATCAAGCCAAACAAGTGCCGGTCGGCGATGACCAAAAACAACATCTTGAAATCACACGTGATATTGCGCAACGTTTCAATGCGCTTTACGGCGATATTTTCACTATTCCGGAAGTTTTCATTCCAAAAGCCGGCGCAAGAGTGATGTCCTTGCTTGATCCGAATAAAAAAATGTCAAAATCGGATGACAATCGCAATAATGTGATTGGTTTATTGGAAGATCCGAAAGCGGTGGCGAAAAAAATCAAACGTGCAGTGACCGACTCTGAAGAACCGCCTCGCGTAAAATTTGATATTGAAAATAAACCGGGCGTGTCCAACTTATTAAGCATTCTCTCGGCGATTACTGAAAAATCCATTCCGGAATTGGAAACGGAATTTGAAGGCAAAATGTATGGTCACCTAAAAGGTGCGGTTGCCGATGAAGTGAGTGCAATGTTGACGCAATTGCAGGAACGTTATTACCATTTCCGCAATGATGAAGCCTTGTTGAACAAAATTCTGCACGAAGGTGCGGAAAAAGCGCGAGCTAAAGCGAAAGAAACATTGGATAAAGTTTATCAGGCAGTTGGCTTCATCAGATAATTTTCCTATCCTCAAGGTGCGATTTCGCACCTTGAATTTTTTCATTTATCCGCGCGGATGGTATTTGCTGTGCAACTGTTTTAAGCGTTCTTTAGCAACGTGGGTATAAATTTGCGTTGTAGAAAGGTCGCTGTGTCCCAACAACATCTGCACCACTCGCAGATCGGCACCGTGATTGACCAAATGCGTAGCAAAAGCGTGACGCAAAACGTGCGGTGATAGCTTGTCCGCATCAATATTGGCTAAACTCGCATAATGTTTAATGCGATACCAAAATGTTTGGCGCGTCATCAGCTTGCCTTGCCGGCTCGGAAACAACACATCGCTGCTCTGCCCACTTAATAATTCCGCTCTGCCATACAAGATAAATTGTTGCACCCAATAATTCGCCTCTTCGCCGATCGGCACTAATCTTTCTTTGTCCGCTTTACCGATAACCCGCACCACACCTTGCTGCAAATTGATATTATTTGTCGTTAACGAAACCAGTTCGCTCACTCGCAAACCGGTCGCATATAACAACTCCAACATTGCTTTATCGCGCAGTTCCAACGCATTTTCTGTTGCCGGTGTATTTAACAGATCAGTCACTTGGCTTTCAGTTAAATATTTCGGCAAACGTGCCGGTAATTTGGGTGAAGAGAGCAGTGAACAAGGATTATCCTCACGATATTTTTCTTGATAAAGATATTGGAACAGTTTCCGCATTGCACTTAACATTCGCGAATAACTTGTCGCTTTATAGCCTTGTTGTAAACGTTCGCCAAGAAATGCCTGCAAATCGAGATACTGCACCTGTTGTAAGTTTAAATGATGCTTTTCCAGCCATTCACTCAGAAATTTAAGATCCGAACGATAACTGGCGATAGTATTTTGCGATAAATTTTTGCCTAGCCAAAGTTCATCAAGAAAAAGGTTGATTAACGTGCTGTCTTTCATTTGGGTTTTAATTAAAACGTTATCGGGTATAATGTGCCGCAAATTGTCAATAATAACGGACTTTATCGCTATTCTCGCTCCGCCGCAAGGTTGGAGCGTGATTTTTTGATAAACCGTTTAAATCTTATTCCAGTTCAACTTATTGGCATTACTTTTTATACAAATTTTTTATTTCATTTGAGGATTATTTTATGGCTCGTTCACAATGGGGGTCACGCCTTGGCTTTATTTTGGCATCCGCCGGTTCTGCCATCGGCTTAGGCGCAGTGTGGAAATTCCCTTATGTTACCGCCACACAAGGCGGCGGCGCATTCTTGTTAATTTATCTTTTTATCAGTCTGACTTTAGGCTTAATTCTGATGGCTACCGAAATGGCGATCGGTCGAGCCACACACTTAGGGCCTATCGGTGCATTCCGCAAATTAGGCAATAACAAATGGTCCATTATCGGCATTATGGGCGTATTGGTTGCCTTTTTTATTCTCTCTTTTTATAGCGTGGTCGGCGGTTGGACGGTCGCTTATTTGGTGAAATCAATGACCGGCAGCATTGCCGGCTCCACCGATCCCACCATCAATGGCAATTTGTTCTCTTCTTTTATCACCGATCCTTGGCAACCGCTTATTTACCACTTTATTTTTGGTTTCCTCACCCTGTTTACTGTCGTTTCAGGCGTGGAAAAAGGGATTGAACGCATCTCTAAATATTTAATGCCAATCCTGTTGATTTTAATGTTGGTTCTAATCGGTCGTGCCGTTTCACTGCCGGGAGCAATCGAAGGCATTAAATTCTTTTTGCTGCCGGATTTCAGCAAAATTGATGGCAAAACCTGGTTAGAAGCACTTGGTTTGGCATTTTTCTCTTTGTCTTTAGGCATTGGCATTATGATTACCTACGGTTCATATGTCGGCCCTGAGGCGAAATTAGTCAGCTCATCCGTCTGGGTGATTCTGCTTACATTATTAACCTGTGTTCTTTCCGGTTTAATGGTGTTACCGGCAGTTTTTGCTTTCGGCTTTGAACCCGGTGCCGGTCCCGGTTTAACTTTTATTACAATGCCGGCAGTCTTCGCCAGTATGCCGTTCGGGCATCTGTTGGCAATGCTGTTTTTCGCCTTATTGTTAGTCGCAGCATTAACCTCTTCGATCTCTTTGCTTGAAGTGTTAGTCAGTTTTCTGATTGATGAATTTAAATTACATCGTCTTAAAGCCGGTGTTATTTCATTCGTGCTATTTTTCTTGCTCGGTATCGGTGCTTCCCTCTCTTTGGGGGCTTGGAGCGAATACAAAATCTTCGGTTACAATATTTTTGACGCCTTGGATAAATCGACACAGAATCTATTGATGCCGTTGGGTGAAATTTTGTTAACGCTGTTCGTTGCTTGGTGGCGTTGGGATAAAATCAGAGCGCAAATTTGTGCTACCGATACCATTTGGACAACGCTATTACGGCTGTTATTAGGTATCGTTATTCCATTGATAATCTTTGCAATTTTCTTGCAAGGCATTTTGGCGTAAAAATAATTAATGAAAAGTGGTTGAGTTTTCAATGAATACTCTTTATACTGCCGCCCCAGTGCTTATAGACTGGAACCAAAAATGCAAGTTTATCAAACAAACAGCGTGGCAAACTCAGCTTATCAACAAGTGGTAAAATTAAGTCCATTGTTGTTTGTTATTTATTTTTAAAATCCTCATTTATTGAGGATTTTTTTTTGCTTGCGATTCAGGTTTCACTCATTCAACCAATAAATCAACACTGGAGCAAACACAATGAACCATATTCGTACTTTTAAAGCCTATGTGCGTGACGAAATTATCAAAAAAGGCGGTTGGGTAAATTCTCATGCTCACGCAGACCGCGCATTCACAATGACCCCAGAAAAAATGCATATTTATCACAACAGCAATCTGCAACAAAAATGGGATTTGGTGGATGAGGTGAAACGTAATTCCAGCGTTGAAGATTATTACGCCCGCTTCAGCCAAGCCATCGAGTTAATGATTTCGCAAGGCGTTACCGCTTTCGGCACATTCGTAGATATCGATCCTATCTGTGAAGATCGCGCCATTATCGCAGCGCACAAAGCAAGAGAAGTCTATAAAAATGACATTGAATTGAAATTCGCCAATCAAACACTGAAAGGCGTCATCGATCCGGTGGCAAAACATTGGTTCGATTTAGGCTCTGAAATGGTCGATATTATCGGCGGCTTACCTTACCGTGATGAGTTGGAATACGGTAAAGGTTTGGAAGCAATGGATATTCTGATGGATAAAGCGAAATCCTTGGGGAAAATGTTGCACGTCCACGTTGACCAATTTAATACGCCGGAAGAGAAAGAAACCGAACAGTTATGTGATAAATCGATTGAACACGGAATGGAAGGGCGTGTTGTGGCGATTCACGGCATTTCTATCGGTGCGCACTCTCGTGAATATCGTTATAAACTGTATGAAAAGATGCGTCAGGCGAAAATGATGATTATCGCTTGCCCAATGGCGTGGATTGACAGCAACCGTAAAGAGGATTTAATGCCGTTCCATAATGCCTTAACGCCGGCAGATGAAATGATTCCGGAAGGGATTACGGTTGCAATCGGTACGGATAATATCTGTGACTATATGGTGCCGTTATGCGAAGGCGATATGTGGCAGGAGCTTAGCCTTTTAACCGCCGGCTGCCGTTTCCCTCATTTAGAGCAGATGGTCGACATCGCCAGCACCAACGGTCGTAAAGTATTAGGGTTAGATCCTTATTAATATTTTGTTCTATATGCCTATTCCCCGGCATAAAAAAGATGGCGTATATAACGCCATCTCAGACTGCTGACAAACCTCTAGACATACCTCTAGAGGTTTGATCTAATAGGCATATCGAAAAAAGGAAATGCCTATGCTCAAAAATACACCCTCACTCCAATATGAAATCGAGATGATAAGTCTCGAACAACTCGTTCCAAAAGACCACCTTGTCCG
>NZ_KB903755.1 GCF_000379785.1 Gallibacterium anatis DSM 16844 = F 149
ACATCACGGACATCGCTATGCTCGTTATAGAGGGTTAGCCAAAGTACAAATGCAATGCTTCCTTGCGGCAATGGCACAAAATATCAAGAAAATTGCCCTGGTGGTATGGGCTATTTTGTCTTATTTATGGCGTCAATTTTACTTGTTTGAGGCATGGGTAAAACAATCAGCGAAAATGACCGCTGGCACCNTTATCTGAAAGGAAAAGCAAGAGAAAAGCGACAAAGNAAAAAAACAAACCCACTTTTATCAAATGATTTTGGAAAGATGGGTTTGTCAGCAGTCTGAGGTGCAGCTCAAAAAAAGCTGCACCTTTTTTCATCGGTGCAGCAATAGGTTAGTGACTGGATGTCATTATTCTAAGCGTTCGCCGTGAGAAACAAGGTCTAAGCCTTGACGTTCTTCATCGGTTGAAACGCGGATGTCTGTAAATTTGCTCATTACCCAAAGGATGATGACAGACATTACACTACTGTAGATTAAAGTAATTACGACACTTTCTACTTGAGCCAATACGCTGGCATCGCCGCCGGTAATATCGGTTGAAACAAAGACACCTGTCAATACCGCACCTACAATACCGCCGATACCGTGAATCCCGAATGCATCCAGCGAATCATCATAGCCTAATTTGTATTTAATTTTGGTGACTGCCACGAAGCAGAATACACTGGTAATTAAGCCGATTAACACTGCACTTTGTGCGGAGACGAAACCTGCTGCCGGGGTAATACCAACTAATCCTGCCACTGCGCCGGATGCCAAACCTAATGCGGACGGTCTATGTTTGCTGATTACTTCGCAAATCATCCAAGTTAATGCGGCAACTGCGGCAGCAATTTGTGTGGTGGCAATGCCATTCCGGCACGGCTGTCGGCAGCAAGGGCAGAACCAGCGTTAAAACCGAACCAACCAATCCAAAGCATCGCACAACCGATTAAGGTTAATGTAAGGTTGTATGGAGGCATTGCATCTTTGCCATAACCAATACGTTTGCCGATAAAGAGCGCAGCACATAATCCAGCAACACCGGCGTTAATATGGATAACGGTTCCACCTGCGTAGTCGAGAACACCGTCTTCCGCTAACCAACCGCCGATACTCCATACCCAGTGGGCAGTCGGGACGTAAACCAATAATGTCCAGATTCCGACAAAAACCAAAACCGCACCAAATTTAATTCTTTCAGCAAAAGCACCGGTAATAATCGCGCCGGCAATGATGGCGAACGCCATTTGGAATACCATAAATACTGATTCCGGAATTGAGCCTGCACCCGGATAAATAGTGAGTTTTTCTTGTTCAGTAAAAACGTTTAATCCGTTTAGGAATAGGCGATCTAAGCCACCAATAAAGGCGTTGTTCGGTGTAAAGGCTAAACTGTATCCGCAGACTAACCAAATCACTGCTACTAAGCAGCAAACAGCGAAACTTTGTACCATTGTGGCAAGGATATTTTTCTTACGAACCATTCCGGCATAAAAGAGTGCTAACCCCGGAATAGTCATAAATAGCACTAAAATGGCGGCTAACATAACCCAAGCGGTATCTCCGGCACTGATGGCGTAGATTGGTTGTATCCAATCAGTAAGTTCTGCGTGAGCAGTGATTGGCAGGAATGCCAATAACCAACGATATTTTTTCATTTTGATTTCCCCTAAGTGTGTTGTGTTTGCATTATTGAATGAATTTAGAGTGCATCATCTCCGGTTTCGCGTGTGCGAATACGGACAACTTGTTCAAGTGGCAATACAAAAATTTTGCCATCGCCGACACGACCGGTTTGGGCGGCTTCCACAATGGTTTCAATCACGTTTTCCACTAAATCATCGCCGACAGCAATATCGATCTGAATTTTTGGTAAAAAGTCGATGGTATATTCGCTGCCACGATAAATTTCAGTATGCCCTTTTTGGCGACCGAAACCTTTGACTTCACTAACCGTGATACCGTGTACACCAATGTCGGTCAAGACTTCACGAACTTCATCCAAACGGAACGGTTGAATAATTGCACTAACGAGTTTCATAACTTTCTCCTGTATGTTTTTATAAGAATCTATGTAGTAAGTGTGATTTTTTCTAACAAACTCTAATTTTTATTAGATGTTTTTTATAAAAATTAGCTTTTATTTAAACTGTGTATAGATAATAAAATTAAAAATTAGATGGTGTCGAACAATTTTTTATAATTTTTGTAAAAAAATTAAGATATCACGATTTTTTCTGTTTAATCGTTATAAGATCTGCTTAAAGGGTATGTTTTTATTAAAAATATGGCTTTTAAGTTGAAAACGTTATAGATTAATGTCGATACAGGCGCAAAAAAGAGGAGAAGCAAAATGAATCAAGTACAAAAAATCACCCTATTCCCAATCAAATCGACACAGCCCTATTTTGTGCAACAAGCGTATGTACAGCCGCACGGTTTAAATTTTGATCGTGAATTTATGTTGACGGATGTTAATGGAAAATTTATTACTGCGCGTAAGCACGGTGCCTTATATCAACTTTCTGCATTTCCGGTGGCTCAAGGGTTGATTGTGCGTCATTGTGATGGTTCGCAAATTGTAGTGCGTTATCGTGATTTTAATGTGCAGGAAAGCTGTGAAGTGTGGGGAACGCATTTCCCTTCATTTGTTGCGCCGGCGCATATTAATCGTTGGTTTAGCGAAAAACTGCAAGAAGAGGTGGTATTACGTTGGTTAGGGGAAGTGGATCAACGTTTTGTGAAAAAAATGCCTGAAAACAGTGTTTCATTCGCGGATGGTTACCCATTGTTGTTGGCTACTCAACGTTCTTTTGATGCGGTACAGGCAGCGTGCCCAACAGCAATTAGTATTGATCAATTTCGTGCTAATTTGGTGGTAACGGGCGAGGAGGCATTTGCTGAAGAGCAGTGGTTAAAAATTAAGATTGGTGAAGTGGAATTTTTCCACGCCAAGCCATCATCTCGTTGCATTTTAACAACCAGAAATTTGCAAAGTGGAGAATTGGATGCAAAATGCGAGCCTTTCCGTACTTTGAAGAAAATGCATACTAATGCTGATGGTGAGCCGTTATTTGGTATTAATTTGGTGCCGTTGAATAGTGGTGTAGTGCGAGTCGGGGATAAAGTGACAGTGTTACAATATCGTGCAGAATAAAATGTTTGTAAAAGAAATGTTAAAGGATTAAGATAAAATCATACTTTCCTAAATCCTAAAATGATACAGCATTATGATTACACTCCGTTCTCGAGAATTCTATTTTGCCAGTGTAGCACTGGCATTCTCTTCTTTCTTAGTGTTCTGTAATTTATATTCAGCACAACCGATTCTGGCAGAGTTTGCGAAAACTTATCAAGTGTCGATTACTCTGTCGAATTGGATCTTTGCCGGTGCTTCATTAGGGTTAAGTTTGAGTTTAATTCCGTGGGCTTTATTGGCGGATCGTTTCGGACGGCGGTTAATGATGATGATTAGCCTAATTTTAACGGCGATTTTGGGCATCATTCTTTATTTTGCTGATAGTGTCAGTAGTTGGATCACATTGCGTGTTATTCAAGGAGTCACCTTAGGCGGATTGCCGGCAGTTGCGGTGGCTTATATTAGTGAGGAATTTGAACCGCGTTCGATTACTTCGGTTGTCGGTTCATATATTGCCGCGAACTCATTAGGCGGCATTTCCGGACGTCTGTTGGGCGGGTTTCTTGCCGATCATTTCGGGCTGAATATGCCGATGTTGTTTTGCGGAATATTAGCGGTTATCGGCGCACTGCTGATTATTTATTGTTTACCTAAAGAGCAGCATTTCCAAAAGCAAACATTAGAATTTACGAATTTAAAAAATAATTTGTGCGGACATATCCGTAATCCGAAATTATGGCGAACATTTTTTATTGGAGGGTTAGGGTTCGGTGTCTTTATCAATCTATATTCTGTAGTGAGTTTACGTCTGCTAAGCGAACCTTATAATTTTTCGACCACACAAGTTTCTTTGCTTTTCTTATGCTATTTAAGCGGCACCTTTGCCGCCAGTTTGACCGGAAAATTAACACAACGTTATTCCTCTTTACAAGGAATGTTTTTTGGCTGGTGCGTGTTGATTGTTGGTGTGTTATGGTTGTTGGTGTCATCATTGCCATTAATTATTATGGGGTTATTAATCTGTAGCGTTGGTTTTTTTACAACACACGCATTGGCAAGCGGTTGGGTCGGCAAACAGGCTAAACAGGCAAGAGCATTAGCCTCAGCGTTATATCTCTCGTTTTATTATTTCGGTTCAAGTGTTGTCGGCTTTTATCTGATTTTCTTATGGCGACATTTTGCTTGGCACAGTGTTATTTTAGGTTCATTAGTGTTGCTAGCCTTTATTCCGTTATGTATCTGGGGAATGCGTCAGGTAGAATTGCAACAACGCCGAAAATAATTTTCCTTTTATCCAAAAATATCCCAACGCAAGTTCCAATTAATTTTCTTTCTTGCGTTGGGTTGTTTACTATTGTAATCAACAAACTAAAATTGATACTTCAAAATCGCTTCATGATTGCAGCCGTGAGGATTGATTTCATCCACGGAAATAAATTTAAGTTGCGGATGCTCCTGTTTGATGCTTTCTACCAGTGCAGCAGCACCATAAGTTCTTGTAAAATCCTGGGGTTCTAACAGATCGATTTCAACGCCATTGAGAATAAAGTGTTGTAACGTTTTCACTAATCTGATAATGGCATTGCGATATTGCTGTTTAGGAAAAATCAAACGCAATATGCCTTCAGGAATTTCGGCATAAGGCAAGGATAAAATGGCGCGATAATGGGTTATATCCAAATCCCAATAAATATATTCTTTGGTATGAGTGAGTAAGATGGGAGCAGTAATGCCAACATCGCCAGCATACCCACATTCACAGGTCAAAAGATAGCTTTTAGCTGGAGAACTTATTTTTAGAGAGGCTACTAATTCGTGAATATCCAAGACTACACAATCGTCAGCAATGTCTTGATTATAGCTGAGGAAAGCAGGTGTGGCTTGCAAGGTAATTTCAATATCATTTTTGTTCCAAAAGGTAAACATAGATGCACGAATTTTATATTTAAATTCAGTCAATAATTCAATAGGCATAATAAATCTCTTATGATTTAAATTAAGGGGCTGAAGTAGATTAGCGTTAAATCTGACACCATTTCCGCAGGATTTTGAGCTGTTGAGATGGTGTCCCATAGTTGAAACGAAACTCACATTCTTTCAAAAAAAGAGGGAAAGATTTTCGATCAATTCCATTATACTTTCTTAGCACACGCTTTGCTTGATTCCAAAAATTCTCTATCCCATTAATGTGATTTCGCCGCTCAGCAAAATGAGTACTGTGGTTAATTCTATAGTGCGTAAACTCACTAACATCTAGCACATCATAGCTATGATAACAAT
>NZ_KB903756.1 GCF_000379785.1 Gallibacterium anatis DSM 16844 = F 149
GGTCTTTTGGAACGAGTTGTTCGAGACTTATCATCTCGATTTCATATTGGAGTGAGGGTGTATTTTTGAGCATAGGCATTTCCTTTTTTCGATATGCCTATTAGATCAAACCTCTAGAGGTATGTCTAGAGGTTTGTCAGCAGTCTGAGGTGCAGCTTTTTTTGAGCTGCACCTTTCTCAATTCTGCTTATTCAGCAGTAAGTTTTTTTGAGAAAACTAAAAAAGTATTTCCTAAGCTACCTATTCGGTAGTAATATCATTATAAGTAATCAACTATTGCCATCTATTTATCTCATAATGTTTCAAAGTTTACCTTATTCTTTCTTATTTAAACAGATTTAAACGATCAAATTTATAAATCAATACACCCATACTTTTTTAATTTTCTTAGTTGAAAAAATACAATTAATGTACATAATGCAAGTTATTCAATACCAAAAAAGGAGCGACTGCTATGCTAAAAGCAAAAATCCTATCATTCTTAACAGAGTTGGCTGCAAAAAAATTAGCGCCATTGGAGAAAAAACGAGAAAAAATAACAGCCATAAATGAACTTTCAGCTTTAGATGAAAAAATTAAGCAAATAAAGGCAGAATACCACCTCGACACTTGGATGGAGAAAGCTGCAAATCAAATGTCAAAGCAGTTATCCTTTGCAACGCATCTCTCCAAAGCCGTGCATCCAGATTCTAAAGGCAATAATATCGCCTTCAAGGCACAGAATCACACTCTTCCTTTTGTGGGTTCCCATTTAATAGACAAAGCAATTATTGATGCCAGTGGCAATGCAGCAGCTTTACCACTAGCAGCACTATTCGATTTGGTTATTGATGAGCAACATAATCTTCGATTACGCGATTTATTGCTTGAGGACTCCACCTTGTTAGATGGCGTTTTCTCCGATGATGAAGAAAAATCAACACAATACAAAACGTTATTTCAGCAAGCTTTGATCACTAACATTACTAAACCTGTAACTTATGAGAGAAACAAGCAACTTCTTTGGCCTAACAATAGACAGGCTATTTCAGAGGATAATTACACTTGTTTGATTCCGTTATATCCCTCTTCGCTTGCTCATCTTTTATACAATAAAATTCAGGATATTCGTTATTCCGAGCACTATAAAGAAATCCGAGAAAATCGTAAAAAAGGGGGGATAACTCAACAGTCTTATCCTACAATAAAGAGCTTAGCCACTATTCCATTAGGTGGAGCACAACCACAAAATATCTCTCAACTAAATAGTAGACAACGAGGCAAGCATTACTTATTGCCTTCATTACCTCCGGTTTTTTCATCTTCAAAGACAAACATATCTGATGATACATTGTTCAACAGGCATTTATATTTTCAATGCCAATTATTTTTTAACGATCTCTTTGCTGTCGTATCATCCCCATATAATGTCTATACCGAACGAGACAAACGCGATGCAGCTATCGAAAATATCATTGAGGTCATTTTCAGTATTGCTCAAATTTATCAACAAAAACCTGCCGGATGGAGTAAAAATTATCAACATTTAGATATTAGCCAAAAATATTGGTTAGATCCTGAACGCGCAAATTTGGATGGTGAAGTGGAATTTAAGACAAAATTTGAAAAAGCAAATTGGCATAATGACATTGCCAAACAATTCGCCCATTGGGTTAATTCCCAGCTAAAACAGAAGTTTCCAAATATTCGACAAGATTTTTCAGAACCAGAATTCAACGAATGGCGAAAAGCCTTTAAACGTGCGCTAAAAAGAAAATAGGAGCATTTATGTCAGAAGCTAATTTTTACTTATTGTTAAAAAATATAGAAATTCATCAAGCCAATGCTATTTCCGGTCCATTAACTTACGGCTTTCCGGCAATAAGTGGCTTTATCGGCGCAATTCATCGTCTCAATAGAACATTACAATCGGATTATCCTGACATTGCTTTGGATGGCGTACTGATTGCCTGTAATAATTACACCTTACAAACTTATCGTCATCATCAATACGCTGACTATACTTTTAAACAATCTCGTAATCCTATAAAAAAAGATGGTTCATCCTCCTCTTTTATTGCAGAGGGGAAAATTGATCTCAATGTGAGCCTAGTTATTGAAGTGATTGCCAGTGGAGAGTTACAAGATGATCTTGCAGATGACGAAAAAGCTAACAAATTTGTTGAAAACATTGAACTACTAATTAAACAGCAACGCATTGCTGGCGGATACGTGTTAAATAGCCCTACGGGGCAACTTTTCTCACTCGCCGAAGGTGAAGCCATTTTAAAAAAATTACAGCCAGCTTTTATCTTAATGGATGCTCAACTCCAATTAGCGTCCATTACCAAAGAATTACAAACCGGTTTTAAACACCAAATTCACAATAATCAAGTACAGCTGGTTCAAGATGAAAATCAGCAACCGGTGCTTTCTCACTATCCTGCAAATCCAGAGGCTACTGAACTAGATGCGCTACTCGAAATTGCCTGTTTGCACCATATTCCTACTCAACAACAAAACTCCGTGAAATGGACAATTAAATCTGCAAAACAAGATCGAGGTTGGTTAGTTCCTATTCCTATCGGCTATCAAGGTATCTATCCCCCATTTAACGCCGGAGAAATGTTAAATAGCAGAGCACCGCAATACCCTCACCAATACGTTGAAACTATTTACAGCTTGGGGCAATGGGTCTTCCCATATCGATTACAACAACAGTTTGAGCACTGTTTTTGGCGATATTCTAACCCTCAAGATAATTTATATTTATATACTCAAGGAGAATCAAAATGAGCACTATAACCACCGCTACCGTACTCGCTTTCGAACGACGTCTAGATATTTCTGATGCTGTTTTTTCACAAAAATCCTCTTCAACCGGGCAATCAGCACCAGTGAGGATTACAGAAAAGGCAGTACGAGGAACAATATCTAATCGCTTAAAAAATGCCATTGCAAACGATCCAGTAAAACTAGATGCTGAAATTCAAAAAGCTAACTTACAAACTGTCGATATTGCGGCATTGGATCACGATAAAGATACATTAATTGTCAGCTGGAGTTGTAAAGTATTACCTTTTACAGGTCAGCCAAATGTATGTAACAATCCTGAATATCAAAAAGTTCTCGAAGAAACTGTACAAAATTATCTGAATAACACTGGTTTAAGCGAACTCGCTTATCGTTATGCTTATAATATTATTAATGCACGTTGGTTGTGGCGGAACCGAATGAATGCAGAAAAAATTAACATCAAAATCAAATTTAACAACTCCGATGAAATGCTGGAATTCAAAGATGTAAAACCTTTTTCTTTGAATAATTTTGATCATAAAGATGAAAAATTAACCAAATTGGCGATATACATTGAAAAAGGTTTTAAAGGAGAACAATTCGTTTTAATCAATATTGAAGCCGAAGTGTTAATGGGGAAAGGTCAAGAAGTTTACCCATCTCAAGAATTAATTTTAGATAATTCTTCTGCTAGAAAAAGCAAAATTCTCTATCAAATCAATGATATTGCTGGTATCCATTCACAAAAAATCGGTAACGCCATTCGTACTATCGACACTTGGTATGAACCAAATGCGGCATTCCCAATTTCTGTAGAACCTTATGGCGCAGTAACTACATTAGGAAGGGCTTTCCGACAACCGAAACAAAAACTGGATTTCTATACTCTTTTTGATGACTGGATCTTAAGAGGTCAAGCACCAACGCCAGAACAACAGTATTTTGTCATAGCCGTGTTGATTCGAGGGGGTATTTTTGGTGCGAGCGGCAAGGAGTAATTATAATGAACAAACTCACGCATTACATTGAAATAGAAGCAATTCCCCAAATCGAAATTGCGTACAGCGAAGTAATGTCTTTTGCGATGCAAACATTGCACAAAGTTCTTCCCTCCTTTGAGGGAAGAATCGGCTTGGGATTTCCCCAATATCAACGGAATTATGGCTTAGGGAGAAAAATCCGAATTTTTGGCTCAGAAGACGATCTAACACTGCTTTTACTCAAAATTGATGCTTTAAAAAATTACTTTATTATCAATGAAATAGCTCCTATCCCTGAAAAAACAACAGCTGTCCGTTACCAACGGATACAACATAAAGGGAAAAGTGCTTTACGCCGTGCAGAAAAACGTATGAAACACAGAAAAGAATTTTCAGCTGAAATTTTAGAAAAAATGGAGGCTAAACAAGCGCAAATCAAACGTTACCCACATGTTTTCTTAAAAAGTAGCAGCACTCATCAAGCAAAAATGTTACTGGAAATAAGGCAAATAATATGTTCTAAGCCTAATGAGGGGCAATTTACGGGATATGGTTTAAGTCAAGCTGCATCAGCCACTGTTCCTCACTTTTAATCAATAACCCTTTTTTGGAGATACTAAAAAATCTATCAAAATATCAATAGGTTATAAAACACCTCTAAAAAAGGTTTTTTATCTTAAAATGTTCTTTAACAATTGACTCTCCTTATATCGTAAGGTATTTGTGTCTACTTCACTGCCGCATAGGCAGCTTAGAAAATTGCAAAGTGTGTTATGACGCACTCCCTGTACTTCACTGCCGCATAGGCAGCTTAGAAAGTTTAACCGTTTAAACA
Source organism: Gallibacterium anatis DSM 16844 = F 149 (assembly GCF_000379785.1). Lineage (GTDB taxonomy): Bacteria > Pseudomonadota > Gammaproteobacteria > Enterobacterales > Pasteurellaceae > Gallibacterium > Gallibacterium anatis. Next base: position 4,591 of record NZ_KB903756.1, read on the forward strand.
CTATTTAGCTAGTGACTTCACTGCCGCATAGGCAGCTTAGAAACCAACAAAGGAGGTAAAAATGGAAAAATCAAACTTCACTGCCGCATAGGCAGCTTAGAAAGTTATTACACCGTTTAACGGTTAAACAGTCTACTTCACTGCCGCATAGGCAGCTTAGAAAAAGAACATTTATTTGATGACTTTATCATAACACTTCACTGCCGCATAGGCAGCTTAGAAATTAGCCAATAGGCTGTTCATTGTTGATTGATACTTCACTGCCGCATAGGCAGCTTAGAAATAATTTAATCGCGAATTTAACTATTAAATTACCTTCACTGCCGCATGGAAATTTTAAAATACAATTACTTGATTAAATCAGGTTTAAATAGGATTTAAACAATATTTAAATCCTATTGTTCATCTTTTTTACACCAAAATCCCAAAAATTCATTAAACTTCCACTCTGTTTCAGTTTGCCCTTTCTGCGGCAATGAAACGGTTGCATAATGCAATGCAACTATTTCAAGTTTGTCATTATTCAATGCATCTGCTAATTCATCCAACACCGTACTCAAGGGAGAAACAAGCCAAGGCTTAATTTGATCTGCACCCCAAAAGTTGGACTTATTATCCAACAACATACAAAGGTGCAGATTTTTTATGACTAAATATAACCAAACATTTAAACAACAAGTGGTAGATTTCTACTTTCAACACGAGGAAAACCTTTCTTTAACCTGTCGTACATTTACCGTGTCTAAACGCACATTAAGGCGTTGGATT
>NZ_KB903757.1 GCF_000379785.1 Gallibacterium anatis DSM 16844 = F 149
AGAACAAAAAACGACGCTTTCTTTTTAACTTCACACTTCAGCGTCGTTGCGGAGGCGTATTATAGGCATTTCAAAACCTTGTGCAAGTCTTTTTTTAAGAAAATTTTTTAAATGGCTATTTTTCAATCTTTTTTAGAAATTTTCTCTTTGATTAATGCCGGCAAATATGCAATGGAATCAATAACATAATCAGCTTGAATAGCTATTTCTTCCGTTACCTCTTTTCCTGTTTGCACTAATACGGTTGTTCCCACATTTGCCTGTTTGCCGGCAATAACATCATCCAACTTATCTCCGATCATAATGGATTTTTTAGGATCTATCCCCAAATCTGCCATTGCTTCCAACAATAAACCGGGTTTCGGCTTTCGGCAGTCGCACTCTTTTTTATATTTGCCGACACCTTTCGGGTGGTGCGGACAATAATAAATACCATCCAAATGCACGCCTCTATCTTCCAGCGACCAATCCATCCACTCCGTTAATTGATTAAATTCTTCTTCAGTAAAGTATCCTCTGGCAATTCCTGACTGGTTAGTCACAAGCACCAAAGCATATCCCATCTCTTGTAATGCCTTTAATGCTTCTATACTTCCTTCAATAAAATGGAAATGATCAATATCGTGTACATAACCGTAATCAATATTTAAAGTGCCGTCACGATCTAAAAATATGGCTTTCTTCATTACATTTACCTTTATTTCATCTATCTTTTTTAATAACGTCATTCTTTTAGCTTAACCGTATGTGCTGAATTTTACTATCTAATAACTAAACCTTATAAAAATTTTATTGACATAGCTATCTAGACGTCTAGAATAACGCTAATTTTCTTCATTAACTTAATTAAGTACAAAATGATCAAATTAGAGAATATCTATAAAATTTTTCAGCTTGGTGATAAACAGCTGACGGCTTTAGATAATGTTTCACTAGACATTCCTAAAGGTAAAATTGTCGGCGTTATCGGGGCATCCGGCGCAGGTAAAAGTACCCTTATTCGTTGTGTTAATCTGCTTGAACGTCCAACGAGTGGAAATGTCTTTGTTGATGGTCAAAATTTAATGCAACTGACACCAGCTCAATTAGTGTTAGCACGCCGCCAAATTGGAATGATTTTCCAACATTTCAATTTATTAAGTTCTCGTACTGTTTTCGGCAATATTGCATTGCCTTTGGAATTGAATGGTACCCCAAAAGAACAAATTCAAAACAAGGTCAATAGTTTATTGGATATGGTCGGCTTGTCTGATAAAAGAGAGATGTATCCAAGTAATCTCTCCGGAGGTCAAAAGCAACGTGTTGCGATTGCGCGTGCGCTGGCAAATGATCCTAAAGTGTTGCTTTGTGATGAAGCGACAAGTGCATTGGATCCGGCGACTACACAATCTATCTTAAAACTGCTTAAAGAGATTAATCGCAATTTAGGCATCACTATTCTATTAATCACTCACGAAATGGATGTGGTAAAACAAATTTGTGATCACGTAGCTATTATTGATAAAGGAACATTGGTAGAACAAGGCTCTGTCAGTGAAATTTTCTCTAATCCGAAAACACAATTGGCACAAGATTTTATCCACTCTACATTTCATATTAATCTACCGGATGAATATTTGGCACAACTTAGTGATTCGCCTCGCTCACCGGAATCTTATCCATTAATAAAATTTGAATTTACCGGTCGTTCCGTTGATGCGCCATTATTGTCACTGGCATCAAAAAAATTCGGTATCGATCTTAGTATTTTAACGTCACAAATTGACTACGCCGGCGGCGTTAAATTCGGCTTTGTTATTGCCGAAGTGGAAGGTGACGAAGATGCAATTACACAGGCTAAAATTTATTTAATCGAACATAATGTTCGTGTTGAGGTGTTAGGTTATGTTTGATGTTTTAACGCCACAGGTGTGGACTTTAATCGGTAATGCGACCTTAGAAACACTCTATATGGTGTTTGCTTCCGGATTTTTCTCAGCCGTGTTCGGTATTCCGCTCGGTGTTATTCTCTTTATTACCCGACCGGGACAAATTAAAGAAAATAAAAGCCTAAATCTTGCTTTAAGCGCAATTGTCAATATTGGTCGTTCCATTCCGTTCGTTATTCTACTGGTGGCGATTATTCCATTTACTATGTTGATTTTAGGCACTTTTATTGGAACAACCGCCGCTATCGTGCCATTGACTATTTCCGCTATTCCATTTATGGCGCGTTTGGTTGAAGGTGCCTTGATGGAAATTCCTTCCGGTTTAACCGAAGCTGCGCGTGCGATGGGGGCGAATAATCTACAAATTATTACCAAATTCTTATTGCCTGAAGCATTGCCTAGCATTATTAACTCTCTCACTATCACACTGGTTTCTTTAGTGAACTACTCTGCTATGGCAGGTACTGTCGGCGGCGGCGGTTTAGGTTATGTCGGCATTCAATACGGTTACCAAACTTATGTGCCGGAAATTCTTATTGCGACCATTGTTATTCTTGTCATTATGGTGCAACTGATTCAAACCATTGGCGATCATCTTGTTCGTTACTTTAATCATAAATAAATATCTTGAAGGAGATTTCTATGCAACTCAAAAACATCTTAACTATCAGCGCATTATCTGCCGCTATCGCATTTTCATCCTCAGCTTTCGCTAAAGATGGGAAAATCAAAGTGGGCATTCAAGTCGGCCCTGAAATGAGCGTTGCTGAAACAGCAAAACAGATCGCAAAAGATAAATATGGTCTAGAAGTTGAATTAGTGCCGTTTACTGATTATGTAACACCAAATGCGGCTCTTGAAAATAAACTTATCGATGCCAATGCTTTCCAACACAAACCATATTTGGATTCACAAATGAAAGATCGTGGTTGGACTGATTTGGTTATCGTAGGTAACACTTTTGTTTATCCTATTGCCGCTTATTCTAAAAAAATTAAAGATGTTAAGGAATTAAAAGACGGCGCAACCGTAGCTATTCCTAACGATCCTACTAATGGCGGTCGTGCCTTGTTATTACTACAAGCACAAGGTTTATTAAAACTTAAAGAAGGTACCGGCTTAACACCTACCACATTGGATATTGTTGATAATCCAAAAAATTTAAACATCAAAACACTTGATGCCAACCTTATCCCTCGTACTTTAGGTCAGGTTGATCTTGCTATCATCAATAATACCTTTGCAGGCGCTGCCGGTTTATATCCAAGTAAAGACGCTGTATTCGTAGAAGATAAAGATTCTCCATACGTCAATATCATTGTTGCGCGTGAAGATAATAAAGCTGATCCGGATGTTCAAAACTTCGTTAAGGCATACAATACGGAAGAAGTCTATAAAAAAGCAATGGCGGAATTCAAAGATTCTGTTGTAAAAGGTTGGTAATTTAATTATTAACATTTCAAACAGCCGAAAGAGTTTTTGATCTGACCCCGAAAAGTTAGACTGTTATTTTAAGGACTGAATTCTGTATTGAACAGGGCTCAGTCCATTTAATTTTAATTGTATTCTTTCCT
>NZ_KB903758.1 GCF_000379785.1 Gallibacterium anatis DSM 16844 = F 149
AATGCAATAGTACCACCTGATCCCATGCCGAACTCAGAAGTGAAATATTGTAATGCCGATGGTAGTGTGGGGATTCCCCATGTGAGAGTAGGTCATCGCCAATTATCTATTTACGGAGCGGTAGTTCAGCTGGTTAGAATACCTGCCTGTCACGCAGGGGGTCGCGGGTTCGAGTCCCGTCCGTTCCGCCACTTTTTCTATCAATAGGGGCGTAGTTCAATTGGTAGAGCACCGGTCTCCAAAACCGGGTGTTGGGAGTTCGAGCCTCTCCGCCCCTGCCATCTATAATTTTTCATTTTTTTGTTTAGTATTTTTTCCTTATTGATCCTTATTGAATAGATATCAATCCTTACTAATATCGATTTATTTAATCCTTTTGTTTCTTGATTTAATTTAAACTATAAGTGTTTTTATGCCCAATTTAGTGTTTTAAATGATGAAGGGTTTTCTAAGTAAAGCGATTACTAGTTTAATATTTAAAATGTGAAAAAAGAGAATAGCGTTAAAATTATAGGAATCTAATAATAATTTAAAGGGCTAAGCCGTTGTAATATACGGCTTAGCCCTTTTCTTTAGTATTTAATTAATTAAGCTTTTTGCTTTTTCTGATAATCATAAGCAGCTTTAATAAATCCACTGAATAGAGGGTGACCATCACGTGGTGTTGATGTAAATTCCGGATGGAATTGGCAAGCAACAAACCAAGGATGATTAGGCACTTCAATAATTTCAACCAATTTATTATCTGCTGACCAGCCAGTTACTTTCAATCCGGCTTTTTCAATTTGAGGTAACAATTTGTTATTAACTTCATAACGATGACGGTGGCGTTCCTCAATGGTTTCTTTACCATATAATTGGCGCGCTAAGCTGCCTTCTACTAGATGACATTTTTGTGCACCAAGTCGCATAGTGCCGCCTAAGTCGGATTTATCACTACGCACTTCTACATTGCCATCTGCATCTTGCCATTCTGTAATTAGTCCTATCACCGGTTGAGGACAATTTTTATCAAATTCTGAAGAACTTGCATCTTTCATCCCTGCAACGTGGCGTGCATATTCAATAAGGGCAATTTGCATTCCCAAACAAATACCTAAATAAGGAATATTATTTTCACGTGCATATTGTGCGGTTAGAATTTTGCCTTCAATACCACGATAGCCAAAGCCACCAGGGACTAAGATCGCATCTAAACCTTTTAATAAATCTGTACCTTTAGATTCAACATCTTGTGAATCAATATATTTGATGTTGACGGTTAAACGATTCTTCAATCCACCGTGTTTTAATGCTTCATTAACGGATTTATAGGCATCAGGCAATTCAGTATATTTTCCAACCATTCCGATAGTGACTTCACCGATTGGATTGGCTTCTTGATAAAGCACATTTTCCCATTCAGATAGATCCGCTTCCGGGCAATCAAGATGGAAACGTTGGCAGATAAATTCGTCCAGTCCTTGAGATTTTAGTAATGCAGGAATTTGATAAATAGAATTAACATCTTTTAATGAAATAACTGCTTTTTCCGGCACGTTACAGAACAGTGCAATTTTTGCGCGTTCATTTGGTGGGATAATGCGATCGGAACGACAAATCAATACATCGGGTTGAATACCGATAGATAATAACTCTTTCACCGAGTGTTGGGTCGGCTTAGTTTTCACTTCGCCGGCAGTTGCAATATAAGGCACTAAAGTGAGATGCATAAATAGGGTTCTTTCACGGCCTACCTGCACTGCAAGTTGGCGTAACGCTTCCAAAAATGGAAGTGATTCAATATCACCCACTGTTCCACCGACTTCAACAATAACAACATCGTGACCGGCAGCACCCTCAATCACTTTTGCTTTGATCTCATTGGTAATATGAGGAATAACCTGAATTGTTGCGCCAAGGTAATCGCCACGGCGTTCTTTACGCAATACTTCGGAATAGATCTTTCCGGTCGTAAAGTTATTACGTTTGGTCATTTTAGTACGGATAAAACGCTCATAATGCCCGAGGTCGAGATCCGTTTCCGCGCCGTCTTGAGTAACAAACACTTCACCGTGTTGAGTTGGGCTCATTGTACCCGGGTCAACGTTAATGTAAGGATCTAATTTCATCATTGTAACGTTCAAGCCGCGCGCTTCTAAAATTGCTGCAAGAGATGCCGCCGCAATGCCTTTCCCTAAAGAAGAAACAACACCGCCTGTGACAAAAATATAATTTGTTGCCATTGTTTTATGCCTATTAATTTAAATGTGGATGGAATATAAAGAGATACCTGAGTATCAAGACGGGATGATAGTTTACAGGATTTAGCAAACTAACTCAATCTAAGATTTGAGATCGCCATTGGGCGATCTCATCCTAAATTATAAGGTTATCTGTTGATCTTTGTTATAAAGAGAACGATAACCGAAATAAAGCGAACCAAAAACGGATAAGCAAACGGCAGTACAGATCGCAATCATAATAGAGATTTGGTACAGAATAGCCGTGTTCGGCAATGTACCGGAAAGAATTTGACCGGTCATCAAACCGGGTAAAGCGACAATCCCCATCCCGACCATTGAATTTAATGTCGGTAATAATGCGCTTTCCAGTGCTTGATTGACAAAAGGTGTTAATATTTTTTGTGGCGTTACCCCAAAATTGAGCAACGCCTCAATGCGGGATCGTTCACTTTGCAAACTTTCACGAAATGTTTTAACGCCAAGATTCACGCCGGTCATTGCATTTCCCATAATCATTCCGCTTAAAGGAATAACATATTGAGGATGAAAGAAATCTTCTTTGACGACAACGAGAATAAAAAACGCCAATACGGCAAGCCCAGAAAAAGAAATCGAACCGATAATGGCGAGTTTAAAGCGGTGATTTAAATTAGGATTTTTTGAGAGCACCCGGTGTACGGCAAAAATAATCATCGCCAGTAGATAAAGAATTGTGAAAATCGGATGCGGATTTTGGAAAATATAAGTGAGAACAAAACCGGCAATGATGAGCTGTAAAGTCATTCTAATGCTGGCGACAAACAGAAGTTTAGACTGGTTAATTTCGCACTTTTTCATAATAAAAAGCACAATCAATATGATCTGCACCCCAAAAGTTGGACTTATTATCCAACAACATACAGAGGTGCAGATTTTTTATGACTAAATATAACCAAACATTTAAGCAACAAG
>NZ_KB903759.1 GCF_000379785.1 Gallibacterium anatis DSM 16844 = F 149
GGTATGGGCTATTTTGTCTTATTTATGGCGTCAATTTTACTTGTTTGAGGCATGGGTAAAACAATCAGCGAAAATGACCGCTGGCACCGTTATCTGAAAGGAAAAGCAAGAGAAAAGCGACAAAGTAAAAAAACAAACCCACTTTTATCAAATGATTTTGGAAAGATGGGTTTGTCAGCAGTCTGAAACCGGTGGAAACACCGGTTTTTTGTTGGTTTGTGTATGTTAGTTTTTTACAAGATGTTTATGATTTTGCATTGATACGTTATTTCTTTTTGTATGTTTCATCTATTTTCTGATATTTGATAATGATTAAATCATCATTGATATTACCAACTTTTTGAAGATCGCTATTTAAAAGAAGATTATTTCCTTCTTTTTGTACTCCCAAATTAATATATGGGCTAGATTTTCCTTTGCTTTCAATAAAATACAATTTATCATTTTTTTGTGATTTTGTTACAGTCAGTATATCGTTACTATTAGCTATATTTATATAATTTCCTGAAATATCTTTATCACCACAAGCGGTTAACATCGCAGATAAGCCAATAGCAGTTAAAGCAGTAATGAGTTTCTTTTTCACAATTGCTCCTTATGTCGTGATCAGTTTGAAATGAAAGGTTGATAAAAAATAAAATGCACAATTTTACCGGTGTGTACCGTCAGTGTGAGGTGTAATTTTCATCATTGGTTTTCAATGTTGAACCTTACAGACAGCATTCTACCCCCCCCCCTGAAAATAATGTAAATGCTTATTTTTGTGGTTATTTTTAGAATCTTGCACATAAAAAAACTGCTCAAGCGTTTTCACACTTGAACAGTTTGTTTCTACAGGAATATAAAAATTAACGCATTGTTACAAATTCTTCCGAACCGGTCGGGTGAATTGCCACTGTATTATCAAAATCTTTTTTAGTTGCCCCCATTTTAATAGCAACAGCAAAACCTTGAATCATTTCATCTACGCCAAAACCAATACCGTGCAAACCAACAATTTTTTCTTCTGAGCCGATGCAAACTAATTTCATTCGGCAAGGTTGGCGGTGTTGCGTTACAGCGGTATACATAGAAGTAAAGGTTGATTTGTACACTTTCACATTTTCTGCGCCATATAGTTCAATGGCTTGTGGCTCGGTCAATCCTACCGTGCCGATTGGTGGGTGACTGAAAACCACAGTTGGGATTAAGTTATAATCTAAATGTTCAGTCGGTTTATTATTGAACAAACGTTCAGATAAACGGCGACCGGCTGCTACGGCAACAGGCGTTAATTCGACCGCACCGGTATTATCTCCCACTGCATAAATCCCTTGCACATTGGTATTCTGATATTTATCAACTTCAATAAAGCCTTTGCTGTTGGTTTTCACACCAGCAGCTTCTAAATTGAGCTGATCGGTCATCGGCACACGACCAATCGCCCAAACAAGACAATCTACTGTTTGTGAACGTCCATCTTCCAAAAAGAGTGTTAGCGTGCCATCACTATTTTTCACTGCTTTTTGTGGAATAGCTTGAGTATGTAAGGTTGGGCCTTCGTTATTGATGGTTTCTACTAAAGTTTCAACAATTAACGGATCAAAATTACGCAACGGCGCGTGTTTGCGCACAAATAGATGCGTTTCAACGCCCAAACTATGTAAAACGCCTGACAATTCCACTGCAATGTAACCGGCACCGACTACAGCAACACGTTTTGGCAATGCTTTCAATGCAAATACACCATCGGAATCAATGCCGTATTCAGCACCTTCAATGTTTGGATGACTTGGACGACCGCCGGTTGCGATCAAGATATGTTTCGCTTTGATTAATTCGCCGTTGACTTCAACAGTGTGTGCGTCAACAAATTTCGCAAAACCGCGAATGACATCAACTTTGTTATTGCCGAGAACTCGCTCATAGGATTGATGAATACGATCAATATAGGCTTCACGGCTTTCACGTAATTTTGCAAAATCAAATTGGTTAACGGTAACATCAAAACCATAATCCGGCGCATAAAGGTTAATGGCTTCTGCAATTTGCGCACCGTACCACATCACTTTTTTCGGCACACAACCCACGTTTACACAAGTACCGCCAAGATATTTGGCTTCAATAATGGCACATTTTTGACCATAGCTGGCAGCACGGTTAATCGAAGCGATACCGCCGCTGCCACCGCCAATCGCAATATAATCATATTCTCTCATTTTGGTTCTCCCATTAAATTTAAACTGTTATGGCATCTATTTTGACGAAATTAAATAAAATACGCCAACTGTTAACATAAATTGGTTTAATTGGTAATAGCGATATTTATTCCGGCGTAATCCAATGAAGATCCCAATGCCCGGTGCCTTCCAGTGCTAAAACATTGGTTAAATACGGCAAAATGGCTTTCATTTGTGCTTCTAATTTCCAAGGCGGATTAATCACAATCATTCCGCTTGCCGTCATTCCTCGTTGTGCGGTATCAGGGCGAATACCCAATTCAATTTGTAGGATTTTACGGATCTGAGTCTCTTCTAAAGCGCGTACCATTTTCTTAATTTGTTGACGTAAAACCACCGGATACCAAATGGCGTATGTGCCGGTAGCAAAACGTTTATAGCCCTCAACAATGGCATCCACTACAAGCTGATAATCCTCTTTTAATTCATATGGCGGATCGATCAGAATAAATCCACGCCGTTCTTTGGGCGGCAAGACTGCCTTCAACTGCTGAAAACCGTCATCGCGTTTAACCTGTACATTTTTATAAAGCTGCATATTTTTGCGTAATAACGGATAATCGCTCGGATGTAATTCCGTTAAAATGGCTCTGTCTTGTGGGCGCAATAAATTTGCCGCCAATAGCGGGGAACCGGGATAAAAACGGAGTTTTTGTTGGGAATTTACTTTCGCAATTTGATCCAGATAATATTTCACCGTTTCGGGAAGATCTTGGCGTTGCCATAAATAACCGACGCCTTGCTCAAATTCCGCTGTTTTTTCTGCTTCAAAACTTTGTAATGAATAAAGGCCGGCGCCGGCGTGCGTGTCTAAATAAAGAAAACCTTTCTCTTTTTGCTGTAATGACTCAATGATTAAAAGTTGCACAATATGTTTCAGCACATCGGCAAAATTACCGGCGTGAAAACTGTGGCGATAACTTAACATAAATTTCCTCTTATTTTTCTAATTGATGCCAATGTTTCGGATTGACAAATTCAATGCCTTTATCGACAAAAGCGATGTTTTCGTGTTGCAACAAGTAGCGTTTTGCCGGCAATCCGCCACCAAAACCGGTGAGCTGCTGCTGTTTGCCGAGAATACGATGGCAAGGCACAATAATGCTGATCGGATTTCTACCGACTGCACCACCAACCGCACGCACCGCTTTCGGTTTGCCGATTTGATGGGCAATATCGGCATAACTGGCGGTTTGTCCAAAAGGGATTTTTAATAGTGCAGACCACACTGCACGTTGAAATTCTGTACCGATCAAATGTAATGGCAGATCAGAAAATGTGGTTCTTTGCCCGGCGAAATATTGTATTAAGGCATTTTTTGTCTGTTGCAACACCGGATGTTGATCATCATAACGCCAATTTTGTTGCGCCTGTTCCTGTTCTCGCTCAAATAATACACTGATTAAATGCTGCTGTTGGGCGAAGAGCTGTAAATTGCCAATCGGAGAAGACATTGTCAGCCAATAAATATGATCTGCCATTTGATTAATCCTTTTTAAAAGCCCGCTATTGTATTGGAAGCAGTTGAAATAGAAAAGTTAATAATTTTTACGGCGAATAAACGCGATTAAATTTTTAATTCGATAAATTAATAAGGCGGCGAGGATTAATACGCTACCAGCCAATTTTAATGCCGTTAATTGTTCATCAAGCCACCAAACGCTCATTATCATTGTCCACACCGGCTCAAGCAACATAATAATAGAAGCGTTAGCAATATTGCAGTAACGTTGCCCGATTGTTTGCAACATATAGCGGAAATTAGTACCGATTAGCACGCTAATGGTTAGCCACATAATTGCTGAAGTCGGCACTTCACTTTTCCACGGTTCAACTATTAATGAGTAACTAAGGCAAAGCACACCAACGACAGAAAGTTGCAATGTAGTTAAAGCTAAAGCCGGAATCGATTTTGAATATTGATTGTGTAAAACAAAATAACTTGCTGAGAATAGCGAGGCAAGTAAATAGAATAGACTGTCGGCAGAAAAATGCAGTTCACCTTTGGAAATCGCCAGTAAATACACGCCGGAAAGGGCAATCGGCAAGGCGATCCAGAATGAACGCAGCGGTTTATTACGAAACACCAACCAGGAAATCAGCGGTGCGATTAACATTGAAATACTCATCAGAAACGCACCCTCACCAAGATTATTACTATAAGTGATAGCAATAATCCAAGTCGCCATAAAAGCAGCAAATAACAGCCCGGTGGCACTGGCACGCATCACTTCGGTTCGAGTTAAACGTTTAAATTGTGGATAGGCAAACGGCAAGAATAACAAGGCAGCGGAGAAAAAACGCAATCCGATAAAACCGACAGGCGGAAAGCCGACTAAAGCATATTTTGAGAAAAACCATCCCAAAGCTGCCAAAATGGATACAAAAAACAGGATAATTTCGCCGATACCATCTATTTTTGCCATAAATTTTTCTTCTTATAGGAACAATGAAGGAGAATGTCTCTATTATGAGCATTCAGGAAAGGCGTGTAAAACTTTTTTCAAGTCAGTCGCGGATAATGGCATAATAAATCAGGAAAAAATACTAATTAACTGGATATTTATACAGTTTAAAGGTATGCTAACGAACACATTTTTATAGGGCAAGGCGCACTTGTGCTATGAAGACAAAATGAGGTAATTATGATTGGGCATTTACGCGGTATTCTATTGGAAAAATCACCACCAGAAATCTTATTAGAGGTGAACGGTATAGGTTATGAAGTTTTATTACCAATGACCAGTTTTTATCATTTGCCGGAAGTTAATATGGAAGCCGCCATTTATACGCATTTAGTGGTGCGAGAAGATGCACATCTGCTATTCGGTTTCTATCATAAGCAGGATCGCACGTTATTTAGAGAATTAATCAAAACCAATGGTGTCGGCCCTAAATTAGCGTTGGCTATTTTGTCAGCGATGTCGGTAAGCGAATTTTCTTATGCGATAGAGCGCGAAGAGTTGTCGAAGTTGGTGAAGATCCCCGGAGTGGGAAAGAAAACCGCCGAGCGTTTGATTGTTGAACTGAAAGGTAAGTTTAAAGCGTATCAGCACGATGATTTCTTTATTGAACAGACCGCAACGCAAAGCGGCATTGAAACAGACAAAGCTTCCTCAATAGAGGATGCCATTTCTGCGTTGGTTGCGTTGGGTTATAAACCGGTAGAAGCAGAAAAAATGGTGAAACGTGTGGCAAAACCGGAATGGGATAGCGAACAGTTGATTCGTGAAGCCTTGAAGAATGCCTTATAACAATACATAGAAGCAAAGAGATATGATTGAAGCAGACCGTATTATCAGCCCTACGGCAAAAGAGGAAGAAGAGTATATCGACCGTGCAATCCGTCCAAAATTGTTGCAGGATTATGTTGGGCAGCCGCACGTTCGGGAACAGATGGATATTTTTATCAAAGCGGCGAAAATGCGTAATGATGCACTTGATCATCTGTTGATTTTTGGTCCTCCCGGTTTGGGCAAAACCACATTAGCCAATATTGTTGCCAATGAAATGGGGGTGAATATTCGCACTACTTCCGGTCCGGTGTTGGAAAAAGCAGGCGATTTAGCAGCAATGTTGACCAATTTAGAGCCTTACGACGTGCTGTTTATTGATGAGATTCATCGTTTATCACCGGCAATCGAGGAGGTGTTGTATCCGGCAATGGAAGATTATCAGCTGGATATTATGATTGGCGAGGGGCCGGCAGCACGGTCGATTAAATTGGATTTGCCGCCGTTTACGTTGGTTGGAGCAACGACGCGTGCCGGATCATTGACTTCGCCATTGCGAGATCGTTTTGGCATTGTGCAACGCTTGGAATTTTATTCGATTGAAGATTTAACCTCCATTGTGGTGCGTAGCGCAAATTGCCTCAATCTTCAGATTGATGAGCAAGCGGCACACGAAATTGCACGCCGTTCACGCGGTACACCTCGAATCGTGAATCGATTATTGCGTCGTGTGCGAGATTATGCCGATGTAAAAAATGACGGTTTTATTTCGGTAGAGATTGCTAAATTGGCATTAACGATGTTAGATATTGATTCAGAAGGCTTTGACTTTATGGATCGTAAATTGTTAATGGCGATTATTGAGCGTTTTGACGGTGGTCCAGTTGGTTTGGATAATTTAGCTGCAGCGATTGGCGAAGAGAAAGAAACAATAGAAGATGTTTTGGAACCTTATTTAATTCAACAAGGCTTCTTACAACGTACTCCACGAGGAAGAATAGCCACACTGCATACGTATCAGCATTTTGGGGTGAGTAAATAAATTAGAAAAGGAAAGTAGACAAAAGGCATAGTAAACAAAATGAAGGAAAAACCAATATTGTTGTCTACTATGCTTTTATTTTCGGAGTTCTACTTTTTCATAATCAAAATCGGATACGGATTTCCCTGTTCGTCCAATTCGTGGCGTTCTACAGTTTGAAAGCCCATATACTGATAAAAGCCTACCGCTTGTGGATTTTGTTCATTAACGGTTAAGCTGTTCACGCCAAATTTAACAACAGCGTGTTGTAACAAGGTTTTGCCGATGCCTTTGTCACGTTGTTCGGGAGCAATGAAGAGCATTTCCAATTTTGTGCCGTTGATGCCCATAAAACCGATAATTTCGCCGTCTTCTTCTGCCAAGAACAGATGTTCCACGCCTTTAAAGGCTTCCGGTACATAAGGACGGATGGCGGCGATCTCTTCAGCAGATAAGAAATGATGAGTGGCTTCGACACTGGCTTGCCATAGGTCTAATAACTTTTCCAGCGGTAATGTTGTTCTGTTTTCTACTTGAATAATGTTCATTTTTTTCTCTATTTCAATAAGTTAGATGATTTAATTGTTTTTATTCGGTGGATTATCGTGGGCGAGAGATTTTACAGGATAATGTTGAAATCACAATTATTTTGTCGAGAACAATTATTTTGCGGAGAGCAGGAAAAAATCAGTTTTAACCAATTGACTAAAATACGTAAGAATATTTTATGTTGTTGCAATAAAAATCCTCGCTATTCTGTTGAAATAGCGAGGATTTTTTGTTTTTTTGATAGGAGTTATTCTTTAAAGTCTTTCATAAATTGACCGGCTTTTTCCACCATATTTTTTGAACCGATAAAGAGTGGTGTACGCTCGTGTAATGCAGTTGGTTGAATATCAAGAATACGACGATAACCGTCAGTCGCCATACCGCCGGCCTGTTCAGCAAGGAACGCCATTGGGTTGCCTTCATACAATAGACGAAGTTTACCGTTCGGATAACGCGTGGTGGTTGGGTAAATATAAATACCACCCTTCAACATATTACGGTGGAAATCGGAAACCAATGAGCCAATATAACGTGAAGTATAAGGACGATTGCTTGCTTCATCTTCTTCTTGGCAATATTTAATATATTTTTTCACGCCCATTGGGAATTTCAAATAATGCCCTTCGTTAATGGAGTAGCAAGTACCATCTTGTGGAATTTTGATATTTTCGTGGGAAAGAATAAATAGACCGAGCGAAGGATCGTAAGTAAAACCGTTTACGCCGTTACCGGTGGTGTAAACCAACATTGTGGATGAACCGTAAACGATATAACCGGCGGCAACTTGGCGATTACCCGGTTGCAAGAAATCTTCCAAAGTAACCGGTTGACCGATTGGCGAAATACGGCGATAGATAGAGAAGATGGTACCAACGGCAACGTTTACATCGATATTGGATGAGCCGTCCAAAGGATCGGTTAAGATAATATATTTTGCATTGCGTGCACGTTCTGTATCGAAAGCAACGATGTTTTCTTCTTCTTCCGAACCGAAACCGGCAACTTCGTCACGAGAAATAAGCGCCGCTTTCATTTTTTCGTGGGCGAATGCGTCCAATTTCATTTGTGCTTCGCCTTGTACGTTTTGAATACCGGAGTTTCCGATAATATCATTCGTTAAACCGGCTTTGTTAATATCACGGTGGATAATTTTAGCCACTAAACGAATAGAGGAGAGAATACCGCTAAGTTCACCTTTGGCATTAGGGTATTCGGCTTGTTTTTCTACAATAAATTGACCTAGAGTTTTCATAATAAACCTTACTTTTAGGATGAGAAGTTATACTATTAAAGATAACATTTTCTAATAAATGTTATAAAAATTTTTTAAACTAAAATAAAAAAATGCGAAACGGATCACAAATTTATTTTACCTTTCGATTCGATTAGTTTATTTTCGCAACGAAATATTGAAATTTAATTTTCGGGTTAATTGCCTGCAATAGTTGCTCTGCCATTGAGCGTTGTTGCATTTTGGTAGGCAATTCAACCATCACCGCTGCGGTAATATCCTGATCGTGATAACCGGATAATCTCACCAGATTTATTGCCACTTGTAATGCCGGCAAACTTGGATTAAATGCGGCATTTTCGGCATAGCGACCGGTTAAAATGGTGTCATCTTTTAATAACAGTGCGACACCACAATAAGCCTGACTATAAGGTGCGTGAGAACGGTTCGCTGCCAGTAATGCCTGTTGAGCCAACGGTTCAAAACTGTCAATGGTTAATTTGTTGTTATGTGGATCAAACAGACAAGTTTTGATATCAAGATCTTTCGGACCGAAAGCATCGGGTAAATATTGGTGTAAACGGTTATTTTGGGCGTGCGGTAAATGAATATAAAACTGTTCCGCACTGTTTAATTCGTTCATAAATTGGCGGCAATGCCCACAAGGTGTGTAATTTACGGTGATAGCGGTAATGGTGGCTTCATTATTCATCCAAGCGTGCGAAATCGCACTTTGTTCGGCGTGGATGGTCTGCTGCATACTGCTATCGCAAAATTCTTGATTTGCACCGAAATAAAGCGCACCGCTGATACCGTGTGCCACAGCACCAACGTTAAAATTGGAAACAGGCGTAACGGAATAACAAGCAGCGATAGGTAGTAATTGCAAAGCCAAGTGATTTACGCTCAATTTGAAATTTTTGCAAAGATCACTGACGACTTGTGGCGATAATTTTCCAACAAAATGTTGTTGAGAAAGGGCTTGATAAATGTCGTTAGCGAGAATTTGATCATCCCACTGCGCGAGCTGCATCTGAATTGCTTTAATTTTTGGATTAGTTGTTGCCATCATAATATCCCTCTTATTTCTGACCTATGGCGTTATGATAGAACAAATTATGCTATCCGGTTTAAATAACCTTCATTTTTGTGATGTAGGTAAAATTATTTGTGATAAATACTGTTTTTGAGCCGGTTTTTCTTGGAAAAATCGTGAATATTTTTATGCGCTCATACCATTATTTTTGAAATCGCTTATACTGGCGAACTTTTATGGTTATTGGAGAAGTGGTGTTAATGCCTTTTCAGATTGTGGCTCAAACAGAAAATTTTGTGGTAATCAATAAACCTTGTGGTGTCAGTGTACATAAAGATGATAATGAACAGGGGTTAACGACACAGCTTGCCGAACAGCGTGGTGTGGAGCAGGTTTGGTTGGTTCATCGCTTGAATAAAAGCACTTCTGGCTTATTATTGTGCGCCTTGAATCGACAAGCGGCAGCGGAATTATCGGCACAGTTTGCCGCACATCAGGTACAAAAAACTTATTTGGCATTGGCAACAGGAAAACCGAAGAAAAAACAGGGTTTGATTAAAGGCGATATGATACGGAGCCGGCGAGCAATGTGGAAATTGTCGCCAAGCTGCAGTAATCCGGCAATTACTCGTTTTTATTCAATCAGTTGTGAAAGCGGATTGCGTTTGTTTGTCTTAAAACCGCAAACTGGAAAAACTCATCAGTTGAGAGTCGCAATGAAAAGTTTGGGCAGCCCGATTTTGGGTGATCCTTTGTATGGTGATAAATCACCGGCAGATCGTTGCTATTTACACGCAGCCATATTGGCGTTTTCATTTGCCGGAGAGCGGTTTTGCTATTCGCTGTTACCGCAAGGTGTTTATTTTGAGCGGGAGTGCGTAAAAGCGCAAATTGCGGTGGTATTACAACAAGAAATTACAGAAATACAACAATAAAACGTGATTTTTTAAGCGGTTAGTATTATCATTACTCCACTTTTAACAATTTCATTTCAGTTTAATTATGACCACATTATTTTTTAGTTTTCGATTTTTTTGCTCTTAGTATCTAAGAGGCGATTGGTTTAACTAAAATCTTGGCAATTAAACTGACAAGCCTCCTCAGTATGGAGGCTTTTTTTATGACAAATTTTGACGATTATTGAGTTATCTAAATCATAGAGGAAAGGTATGCAAAACCTAGAACAGATTACAGAGCAAGCCTTAGCGGCGATTGCAGCAGCTCAGGACGGAAAAGCGTTGGAAGCCATTCGTGTTGAGTATTTCGGGAAAAAAGGGCCTTACACATTATTAATGCAGGGGCTGCGTGATCTCTCCGCCGAAGAGCGTCCGGCAATGGGAGCGAAGATTAACGAAGCGAAACAGACAGCACAATCTGCATTGAATGCGAAAAAAGCTGAATTGGAAGAGGCGGAATTGAATGCCAAACTGGCAAAAGAAAGGATTGATGTTACTTTGCCGGGACGTAAATTAGAAAACGGCGGGCTTCATCCGGTGACATTAACCATTGAACGTGTGGTGAAATTCTTCTCTGAACTTGGCTTTGCGGTGGAAACAGGGCCGGAAATTGAAACCGATCACTATAATTTCGATGCTTTAAATATTCCGGCACACCATCCGGCACGTGCCGACCACGACACTTTCTGGTTTGATGCGGAGCGTTTATTGCGTACGCAAACTTCAGGCGTGCAGATTAGAACAATGGAAAAACAGCGTCCGCCGATTCGTATTATTGCGCCGGGTCGTGTTTATCGTAACGATTATGACCAAACACATACGCCGATGTTCCATCAAATTGAGTTATTGTTTGTTGATAAAAAGGCAAATTTCACTGAATTAAAAGGTTTGTTGCACGATTTCTTGCGTAATTTCTTTGAAGAAGATTTGCAAGTGCGTTTCCGTCCTTCTTATTTCCCATTCACCGAACCTTCTGCGGAAGTGGATGTGATGAGAAAAAATGGAAAATGGTTGGAAGTGTTAGGTTGCGGAATGGTACACCCAAATGTGTTACGCAATGTCGGTATTGATCCGAATGAATATTCCGGTTTTGCGGTTGGTATGGGGGTAGAGCGTTTAACAATGTTGCGTTACAACGTGACTGATCTGCGCGCTTTCTTTGAAAATGATCTACGTTTCTTAAAACAGTTTAACTAATTTGCAGGGAGATATTTGACAAAATGAAATTCAATGAATCGTGGTTGAGAGAATGGGTTAATCCTGCGATTAGCACCGAACAGTTATGTGATCAAATCACAATGTCAGGTTTGGAAGTTGACGGTGTTGAGGCGGTTGCCGGTGAATTTAGTCATGTTGTGGTTGGTGAAGTGGTGGAATGCTCACAACATCCGGATGCCGATAAACTACGCGTAACTAAAGTGGATGTCGGTAGCGGTGAGTTATTAGATATCGTCTGTGGCGCACCAAATTGTCGTAAAGGATTGAAAGTGGCTTGTGCGAAAGTTGGTGCAGTGTTACCGGGTGATTTTAAAATCAAGAAAGCCAAGCTGCGCGGGCAACCTTCGGAAGGAATGTTATGTTCTTATGCCGAGTTAGCCATTTCAACTGACGGCAGCGGTATTATCGAATTACCGGAAGATGCACCGATCGGTATGGATTTGCGTGAATATCTTAACTTAAATGATAAAGCGATTGAGATCAGCTTAACACCGAACCGTGCGGACTGTTTAAGTATCCGAGGCATTGCTCGAGAAGTGGCAGTGGTGAATAAAGCAGCAATGAACGAATTGCAGTTTACACCGGTTAAATACACTATCAGCGACAAAGTGGCGATTGAATTAAAAGCGCCTGAAGCTTGCCCACGTTATTTATTGCGTATGGTAAGAAATGTCAATGTGAAAGCGGCAACCCCGATCTGGATGCAAGAAAAATTGCGCCGTTGTGGTATCCGTTCTATCGATCCGGTGGTTGATGTCACCAATTATATTTTGTTGGAGTTAGGTCAACCGATGCACGCATTTGATGCGGATAAAGTTGCTCAACCTATTCAAGTCAGAATGGCTAAAACCGGCGAAAAATTAGTATTGTTGGACGGCTCAACCGCAGAGTTAAAAGAGAATACGTTATTAATCGCTGATCAAAATGGTCCATTGGCAATGGCAGGCATTTTTGGTGGAGAAGCAAGCGGTGTGAATGAAAATACACAAAATGTGATTTTAGAATCCGCCTTTTTTGCACCGTTGGCAATCACCGGACGTGCTAGACAGTATGGCTTGCATACAGACGCTTCGCACCGTTTTGAACGTGGTGTGGATTTTGAATTACAGCGCTATGCGATGGAACGTGCCACTGCATTATTAATCGAAATTTGTGGCGGTGAAGCCGGAGAGATTTGTGAAGTTGCGGATGAAAACGCTTTACCGAAATTAAATCCGGTAACATTGCGTCGTGAAAAATTGGATAATTTGTTAGGTCATCACATTGAAACTGAAACCGTTACCGATATTTTACAGCGCTTAGGCTTCCAAGTTTCCTATGCAAATGATGTTTGGACGGTAGTGCCGACCAGCTGGCGTTTCGATATTGAAATCGAAGAGGATTTAATCGAAGAGGTGGCGCGTATTTACGGTTATAACACCATTCCGAATAATGCACCGTTGGCGCATTTGATGATGCGTGAACATAAGGAATCCGATATTTCATTAAGCCGTATTAAAACAGCATTTGTTGAACACGATTATCAAGAAGCGGTCACTTATAGTTTTGTTGATCCGAAAGTGCAGCGTTTATTGCACCCTGAGCAAGAAGCGTTGATTTTGCCAAATCCGATCTCTGTTGAGATGTCAGCAATGCGCGTTTCCTTATTGAGCGGATTGCTTGGTGCAGTGGCATATAACCAAAATCGTCAACAATCTCGAATTCGTCTATTTGAAAGCGGTTTGCGTTTTGTTGTTGATGCCGATCATCCGATTGGGGTGCGTCAAGAATTTGTGATTGGTGGGGTAATTTCAGGTAATCGTCATAATGAGCATTGGGCAATTAAGTCGGAAGCTGTCGACTTCTTTGATTTGAAAGGTGATTTAGAAAGTATTTTTGATCTCTCCAACGCTGGAAAAAATATTAAATTTGTTGCAAAATCGTATCCAGCCTTGCATCCGGGGCAATCAGCTGCCATTATGTTGGGTGATGAGGAGATCGGTTTTATCGGTACAATCCATCCTCGTGTAGCACAAAAATTGGATTTAAACGGAAAAGTTGTCGTGTTTGAAGTTTTATGGGATAAGATTTCACATAAAGATGTTATTCAAGCCAAAGAAATTTCCCGTTTCCCTGCTAACCGCCGCGATTTGGCGATTATTGTGGCAGAGAATGTGACTGCCGACGAGGTGTTGACGGTTTGTCGTGAGGCTGCCGGTGCACAATTAACACAAATTAATTTATTTGATGTTTATCAAGGTGCAGGGATTGCCGAAGGAATGAAGAGTTTAGCGATTAGCTTGATTTTACAAGATAATGAAAAAACGCTAAGTGATGAAGAAATTTCAGCAGTGGTAGATACCGTGTTATCTGCATTGAAAGAGAAATTAAACGCTTATTTGAGAGATTAATTTATGACACTAACAAAAGTAGAACTTGCTGAAAATTTGATTGAGAAATTCAATCTAAATAAAAATGATGCAAAAGAGTTGGTTGAATCATTTTTTGAAGAAATTCGTCAGGCGCTTGAGTCTGGTGAAGAGGTGAAGTTATCCGGTTTTGGAAACTTTGAATTGCGTGATAAAACATCACGTCCGGGTCGTAATCCTAAGACAGGTGAGTATGTGCCGATTACTGCGCGTCGTGTTGTAGTGTTCAAAGCAGGGCAAAAATTGCGGGCACGCGTTGAGAAATCTAAACCGAAAGATTAATTGAATAAAAAGAGTATTCCTTGAACAGGGGTACTCTTTATTTTATCTGTTTCTTGTAAGAATGGAGAATGTCCGTGTTAAAAATAAAACTAACATCTTCTGTTAAAACAAGTTTAATTATTGGTTTAGTCTTAGGATTGGCAGCTTGTTCATCACATCGTCATTCATATAACAGTCGGATGCCTGATCCGATTTATACGATGGCACAGCTCAGTGAGCAGCAGCACGAATGGTATCGCACTCCTTATCGGATAGGTGGCAATACGAAAAGTGGGGTTGATTGTTCCGGCTTTGTGATGAGAACGTTTTCAGATCGTTTTGCGATTCAATTACCACGCACCACTACGGCACAATCTAAAGTCGGCATTGAGGTCGGCTTAGATGAAATCCAGACCGGTGATTTGGTTTTCTTTAAAACCGGCAGAGGTCCTAATGGTTACCACGTTGGTATTTATGTCAAAAATAACCAATTTTTACACGCTTCTACCAAAGGTGGTGTTATCTATTCCTCACTGAATAATCCCTATTGGAATAAAGCGTTTTGGCAAGTTCGCCGTTTGTAGTTGATTTCTCAAAATAGGCATAATAACAATGAAAAAACCTGCTAGATCAGCAGGTTTTTTGTTACGGAGTATTACAGCGAATCTATTAATTATTAAACATTGCTGAAATAGATTCTTCGTTGCTGATACGTCGGATTGCTTCTGCCAACATACCGGATAAAGTCAATACACGTACTTTATTCAAGGCGATAATTTCCGGTCTAAGCGGGATAGTGTCGGTAACGACGATTTCATCTAATGCCGGGCTGGCAATGTTTTTCGGTGCTGAACCGGAGAAAACAGCGTGCGTTGCATAAGCAAATACACGTTTTGCACCACGTTCTTTTAATGCTTCCGCCGCTTTACATAATGTACCGCCGGTATCGATCATATCATCAACCAAGATACAATCACGATCGGCAACATCACCGATGATATGCATCACTTGGGAAACATTGGCACGAGGGCGACGCTTATCGATAATCGCCATATCTGTGTCATTTAATAATTTTGCTACTGCACGAGCACGAACCACACCGCCGATATCCGGAGAAACGACAATCGGATTTTCCAAATCAGTTTTCTTCAAAATATCATCCAACAGAACCGGTGAACCGAAAACATTATCTACCGGCACATCAAAGAAACCTTGAATCTGTTCTGCGTGCAAGTCGCAAGTTAAAACACGGTCAACGCCGACATTGGATAAAATATCTGCTACCACTTTTGCTGTAATCGGCACACGGGAAGAGCGCACACGACGGTCTTGACGGGCATAACCGAAATAAGGCACAACTGCAGTGATTCTTCCGGCAGAAGCACGACGAAGGGCATCGATCATAACCACTAACTCCATCAAACTATCATTCGTCGGCGCACAAGTGGATTGAACGATAAATACATCGGAACCACGAACATTTTCATTGATTTGGATTTGGATTTCACCATCACTGAAACGACCCACGATGGCATCGCTAAGTGAAGTATAAAGACGTTCAGAAATTTTTTTGGCTAGTTCTGGTGTTGCGTTACCAGCAAACAGCTTAATGTCAGGCATTTTTAACCTCAGAGTTGGTTTTTTAAAATTCAGATTGCAATGCAATCCACACGTTAACAATTTTGTTGCATATCCTCAAGGACAAGGTATAACGGAGAACGATTTACCCCTTTGGCAACAAACCCTGATAAGTGGGTCGGGCGTTGTTGATATACGGCTATTGCAGCATCTTGCGAATCAAACTCGGCAAAAATGCAAGCGCCAGTCCCTGTTAAACGGGTCGGTGCATATTGTACCAACCACTGAATAGCTTGTTCAACCTCAGGATAATGATCTCGCACAACTTTTTCGCAATCGTTTGTATAAACATCGGCTAATAATTGTGACAAAGATCGTTTTGGCGTATTTCTCGGCAATTTCGGATCTTGAAAGATTTTTGCGGTGGAAATCGCCACATTCGGTTTTAATACCACATAATATTTCTCATCCGGTTCACAATAGCTGATTTTTTCACCGACACCTTCAGCAAAAGCGGCTTTACCGTGAACAAAAATCGGCACGTCCGCACCGAGTTTTAAACCAAGTTCAGCTAATTGAGAGAGTGAAAGATTGGTTTGCCACAAATAATTCAAGGCGACTAATGTTGTTGCCGCATCGGATGAACCGCCACCAACGCCACCACCCATCGGCAGCTTTTTCTCAATGGAGAGCGAAGCACCTAGCGAAGTTTGCGTGTATTGTTGTAATAATTTTGCGGCACGAAAAATAAGATTATCTTCAAGCACAACGTCGTCCAATTGATTTTCCAAAGTGATATTGCCACTGTTATTTATTGTTACAGTGAGCTGATCTGAAAAATCTAAAAATTGGAATAATGTTTGTAATTCGTGATAACCATCTTCACGTCGCCCATTAATATATAAAAAAAGATTTAATTTTGCCGGGCAAGGAAATGAAAAAGAACGATTTAAAAAAGAGTTATTTTCAACCATTAGAAAGTCCATTTTTTAATTTGAATTTTTAAGGTTTTATCCGGGCTACTAATAAATAAATTTTGCGGCAACTTTGGCGATTGTTGATTATAATTTACATATTTCGCCTGCCATATTTCATTTTGCCATTGATAATCAAAATGGCTTAATAAACCCTGCTGATTAACAACATAATTTTGTGTATTTCCCGGCAACCCTTTTAACCAATTCGGAAATTGTTCTACCGGAAAATCAAAACCGATAATATCTTGTAATAATTGATGAATATCCTTATCGGCATAATAATTGCCTTTATTATCGAAAATTACAGTATTATTTGCTGTTTTTTCAATAGTTAATGTACTGCGACTTAATAAGGAAGAAAAATATAAACGATAATGTTGCTCACCTAAATATTGCCATTGAAACGAGGAAGAAAAACGCTCTTCTTTGCTGATATAACCTAATTGCCCTTCTGCCGCATAATGATTAATCGCATTCACCGCCTGTTGATGTTGCAACCATACCGGATCGTTATGCGGTAACGTAACTTGAGGTGCAACAAATTGTCCATCATTTGCACAGCCGATAAATAATAAAGTTAATCCCGATAATAAACCGAGCCGTACTGTCTTTTTAATATTCACTGTCTATTCCTGATATGAGAGATGAGAGCGATATTTTAATCAAAAGTTGATGGGATGGAAAGGAGAGCAGATATTCAGGGTGGTATGTTTCTATGTAGTCAGGAGAAAGCGATAGTCTTTGTAGGTTATGCTTTTCTTATGGGTATAGAGCAGAATAATCTTTCTTGCGTTCTGATTTTCTAATGTTGGCTGTTTTTTCAAATAAGTTTATACAATTCGAGTATTGATGAAACTATGAAAAATATATTTCTCCGTATGAAAATCTAATAGATGAGTATATCCACCCTACTACAAATGCACTGGACTTGACAGAAATACCTCTATGAGTTCATTATCTGATGAGCAAGCAACGTGCACAATGTGAAGGCAATTCGCAAGCACGAGGGCTGGATCACTGGGGAAGAAGTCCCAACTAATTAACATCAACAGTGAGGATTATTTATGAACAAAATCTTAGTAACTGCTTTAAGTATCAGTTTGTTAGGGCTAAGTGGCTTTGCTCAGGCAAAAACATACGATTACAATACTCCAATTGAATTAAAAGGTGTAATTAAATTGGAAAACGACTACCCAATGTTGTATTTAAAACAGGGCATTGATGTTAATAAAAAGGATTTTTATGATTCAGCAAAAAATGTGAAAAAAATGCAGGTTGTTAATATCAATCGTAAGCCTGGTGAAAAAACACCAACAGGATGTCAAATCGTTACAGGCACATTATTTGGATGGGAAACCGCTCATCACAAAACACCTGTATTAATTCAGGCTGAATCATTTGAGAAATGCAAATAGCATTTCATCAATCTTCCTGTACCCCAAAAAAGGCAAGAAACGTGATTTTCTTGCCTTTTTTGATATTTATCCCCTCAAAGTTAACTTTCATTTTATAATCTACAATAGATATCTATTAGTGTTTAAAATATTATGCCAATCCTCTGAATTTATGGAGGTTAAAGACGTCCACTAGAATGTTAAGAAATACAGACCGAATTGAATAAAAGTCATCACTATCGCCGCTTTCATACTGTAACCACTGAACATCATTACAAACGGAATGGAAATTACAAACACAACAGATAGTAATCCCTGAATCATTGGTAACGCTTGTCGCATTGCGTCAAAACCATGAGAAGCCACTGCATTCCCAGTAGATACCTCAAAAAAAGATAACATTTCTGATCCAAATTCTGTTAAAGCACCTAGATCGGTATTATTTCTCACATCAGAAAGATTTTGATATTTCGTTCCATTTTGAACAGCAATGCGTTGAGGTTGATTATAACAGCGGAGAATATAAATCAGGTTATTTAGATCTATTTCCCGGTGCAAGTGGTATTTTATATGACGAGGATACAGGCGAAGAATTTGATATACAAATGGAGTAAATAATATGAGAAAACCTCTTAGGCTGTTTGCTTCAGCTTAAGAGGTTTTGTTTTATTAAGCGGCAACCATTACCATTGCTGGGCGGATAACGCGTCCGTTCAGTAGATAGCCTTTTTGTAGAACGGTAGTGATTTGGTTGGCGCTGAAGCCTTCAGTTGGTTGCATTGAAATCGCTTGGTGAAGATCCGGATTAAAAGTTTCACCGACAACGCCAACCGGTTCAATGCCGAATTTAGCCACAGTGGAAAGCAGATCTTTTAGCGTGAGTTCCACACCGTCGAAAAGGGCTTTTACGCTTTCATCTTCAGAGGTGTTCGGCGTTGTGGCAGCACGTTCTAAATTATCAATTACATTAAGAATCTCTTTGGCAAATTTTTCTAAGCCGAATTTATGTGCTTTTTCTACGTCCGCTTCGGTACGGCGGCGGATATTATCAATTTCAGCACGTGCTCTTAACATAATATCCTGTTCTTTTTTGGCAGCTTCTTCTAATTGACCTTCTAAATCTTGGATTTTGGCAAGTGCTTCACTTAATGGATCAATTTCGTTGCTTTTTTCTTGCTCGTTGACGTGTTCTGTTTCTGTAGCTTGTTGATTTACTTCTTCATTCATCACGTTTTGTTCGTTGTTTTGTTGTTCAGACATAATATTCTCCAAAATCAAAAAGAGGCATTTTACGGCGGCTAGTTTAACAAAAAACACCATAACCGCCAATTATTCGGCGTGAGATATTAATTAAGTCAAATTTATCGCCGATAGTTATGTTAATATAAGCCTCATTTAGTGCAATTCAAGGATTGCGTTGTTATCAATTGGGTAATTGTTATGCAAGAATTTAGAATGAAACCGCAACAGCATACATTACATCGTTCGTTCCGTACGATTGGTGTTGTCGGGCAGCCTCGACACGATGATCGTCTTCAAATGCATCAGGATCTGTTTATTTGGTTAAAACATCGTGGTTATCACGTGTTGGTTGAGCCGGAAGTCGGTAAGGCTTTGCAATTAGAGGCAAAACATATTGCGACATTGGATGAAATCGGTGCAGCGGCGGAATTAGTAATTGTGATTGGCGGCGACGGCAATATGTTAGGGAAAGCTCGTGTGCTTGCTCGTTATGATACAGCGTTGATCGGGATTAATCGTGGAAATTTGGGATTTTTAACTGATATTGACCCGGATCAGGTGTATCAACAGTTATCAGCCTGTTTGGATCGTGGCGAATTTTTTGTGGAAGAACGCTTTTTATTGGATGTGAATGTGGAACGAGAAGGGCAGGTTATTGCGTCAAATCAAGCCATTAATGAGGTTGTGATTCATCCGGCAAAAATTGCGCATATGATTGATTTTCAAGTTTATATTAATGATAAATTTTGTTTTTCACAGCGTTCTGACGGCTTAATTATCGCTACACCGACCGGTTCAACCGCTTATTCATTGTCTGCCGGCGGACCGATTTTAACGCCACTATTAAATGCGATTACATTGGTACCGATGTTCCCACATACTTTATCTTCACGTCCGTTGGTGGTGGATGGCGATAGCAAATTACACTTTCGTTTTGCACAGTATAATGTGCGGCAGTTAGAGGTGAGTTGTGATAGTCAGGTGAATATTCCTTTCTGTATTGATGATGTGATTGTGGTGAAAAAGAGCGATTTGCGGATGAAACTGCTGCATTTACAAGATTATAACTACTACAACATTCTCAGTTCTAAATTAGGTTGGCTAAAAAAATTATTTTAAATTTCAAGAAACACTTTACTGTATAAAAAAACAGTATATACTGATATTTATACAGTATTGGAGGTTTCTTATGCTCACTCAATTACGCATCAATAATTTTGCTATTGTTAATCGTCTTACCTTAGATTTTGCACAAGGAATGTCTGTTATTACCGGTGAAACCGGTGCCGGCAAGTCAATTGCATTGGATGCCTTAGAGGTCTGTTTGGGGCAGCGTGCTGAGAGCGGAATGTTGCGTTCCGGTGAATCAAGAGCGGATGTTAGTGCGTTGTTTTCATTGCAAAATAATTCTGCGGCACAGCAATGGTTGCAAGCACACGAATTGGATGATGAGGAAAATCCGGAAGAGTGTGTTTTGCGCCGTACAATTAGTGCGGATGGTCGCTCAAAAGGATTTATTAATAATCAACCGGTGCCTGCCGCTCAATTACGTGAGTTAGGTGCATTATTGGTGCAAATCAGCGGGCAGCATTGTTCTCAACAATTATTGAAACCTGAATATCAATTACAACTATTGGATACCTTCTGTCATAACCAAAGTTTATTGCAGCAGTTAAATCATCAATTTCATTTGTGGAAGCAACAACAGCAAAAATTGGCGGATTTTCGTCAACAATGTGCGGAAAACGAAGCAAAAAAACAGCTATTACATTATCAAATTGAAGAATTGAATGAATTTGCGTTAAAACAGGGTGAGTTTGAAGAGTTGGATTCCACACAAAAACGATTGGCAAATAGTGAATTGTTAAGTCGTGGTTCGCAATCCGTTTTACAGTTGTTGTCGGAAAATGAAACTGCGAATATCGAAAATTTATTAAATAAAACAGTGAGCTATTTAGATGAATTGGTTGAGGCGGATGAGCAATTTAAAGAGGCACAACAATTAATTCAACAGGCGCAGATTTACGTTCAAGAAGCTTTTTCTGAAGTGCAGCATCTTGCCTATCGTATCGAAGATGATCCGGCGTTATTGGCTAATACGGAGATGCGTTTAAAACAGGCGTTACAATTAGCACAAAAACATCGGGTTAATGTTTCAGAATTACCGGTTTATCATCAGCAATTAAAGCGTGAATATGAGCAGTTAGCGGAATATATTGATGGTGAAGAGCTGTTAGTCGAAGCGGAACAGCAGGCTTATCAGCAGGCAATGAAAATTGCAAAACAGCTGTCAGAGCGTCGGCAGCAAGGGGCTATTTTATTAGCTAAAGCAGTAACGGCGGAAATTAAACAGTTAGCAATGGAAAATGCCGAATTCGATATTCAATGTACGACGGAATCGCAGAAATTATCCAATAAAGGCATAGATCAAATTACGTTTATGTTGTTAAGTAATCTGGGTGAAAGTTTTCAGCCATTGCACAAAAATGCTTCCGGCGGTGAATTATCTCGAATTGCATTGGTGTTACAAACATTAACTTCTGATCAAAGTGCTGTTCCAACTGTGATTTTTGATGAAATTGATGTAGGTATCAGTGGCGCAACCGCCAATATTGTCGGTAAACTTTTGCGTTCATTAGGTGAAAAAGTGCAGATTTTATGTATTACGCATTTGCCGCAAGTTGCATCACACGGTCATCAACATTATAAAGTTGAAAAATATTGCAAAGCCGGAAAAACAGAAACACAGGTTAGTTTATTAAATGCGGAGGAACGAGTAAAAGAGTTGGGTAGACTGCTTGGTGGCAGCGAAGTAACGCCATTATCGTTGGCTAATGCGGAAGAAATGCTGGCGTTAGCAAGTTAAGCGTTAATGGTAGAAAGAGCAGTTTTTTATTCATATCTCAAAAAGAGGGCTTAAAGCCTTGTACTATAAGGTTTTAAGCCACTTTTTAGCAACAATTTTGTCTACTATGCCTATTTTGTCCTATATGCCTTTTGTTTACTATGGCTTTTGCTCTATATGTCATTTTTTCAATGAAAAAAAGCGGATAAAACCAACGATTTTGTCCATTAGGACGAGAAGGTAAGCAAAATAAAGCTAGGCAAAATAAAAGAAAAAACAACATTTTTTCTATGTCGTTGCCGTGATGGTAAAAGAGGCTTTGAAGAGGGATAGATACCGCCTATCTGATGCTTTATCAAGCCATATAGGCGGTATATTTTTAGCGAAAAAATTTATTTCGCAATACGTTTATATTTTATACGTTTTGGTTGAACGGCTTCAGCACCAAAGGTTTTCTTCTTCCACTCTTCATAATCAGAGAAGTTGCCTTCATAGAAAGTGACTTTACCTTCATCGCCATAATCCAAAATGTGGGTGGCGATACGATCCAAGAACCAGCGGTCGTGAGAAATAACCATCACACAGCCCGGAAATTCCAAAATAGCATTTTCCAATGCACGCAAGGTCTCTACATCAAGATCGTTGGTTGGTTCGTCAAGGAGCAGCACATTTCCGCCACGTTGTAATAATTTGGCTAAATGCAAACGACCGCGCTCACCACCAGATAATTCACCGACACGTTTTTGTTGATCAACACCTTTAAAATTGAAGCGTCCTACATAAGCACGACTTGGAATTTCAAAGTTACCGATCTTCATAATATCCAACCCGCCGGAAACCTCTTCCCACACAGTTTTGCTATTATCCATCTTGTCGCGGAACTGTTCGACAGAAGAGAGCACTACAGTGTCCCCCAATGTAATGGTGCCTTTGTCAGGTTGCTCTTGACCGGATAACATTTTGAACAGCGTAGATTTACCGGCACCGTTTGCCCCGATAATCCCGACAATCGCGCCTTTAGGAATGCTGAAAGAGAGATTATCGATTAAAGTACGATCCCCATATGATTTGGATAAATTTTCCACTTCAATAACCTTGTCGCCTAAACGAGGACCAGGTGGAATAAAGAGTTCATTGGTTTCATTACGTTTTTGGTAATCACTGTTGTTTAACTCTTCAAATCTTGCCATACGCGCTTTACTTTTCGCTTGACGGCCTTTTGGATTTTGGCGAACCCACTCAAGTTCTTTTTCAATCGATTTTTGGCGAGCAGATTCAGTAGCAGCTTCTTGTGCTAAGCGTTTCTCTTTTTGCTCCAACCAAGAAGAGTAATTACCTTGCCAAGGGATGCCTTCCCCACGGTCAAGCTCTAAAATCCAACCTGCAACATTATCCAAGAAGTAGCGGTCGTGGGTAATAGCCACAACCGTGCCTTCATAATCGTGTAAGAAACGTTCCAACCAAGCCACAGATTCCGCATCAAGATGGTTTGTTGGTTCGTCCAATAACAGCATATCCGGTTTTTCTAATAGCAGACGGCAAAGTGCAACACGACGGCGCTCACCACCAGACAAGTGTTCAATTTTACTTTCCCAATCCGGTAGACGTAATGCATCTGCCGCACGTTCTAGCTGATTTTGTAGGTTATGACCATCGTGGGCTTGAATAATCGCCTCAAGTTCGGCTTGCTCCGCTGCTAACTTATCAAAATCTGCATCCGGATCAGCATATAGCGCATAAACTTCATCTAATCGTGTTAAGGCGTTTTTCACTTCGTGAACCGCTTCTTCAATCGCTTCACGCACGGTCTGTTGTGGTTCTAATTTCGGTTCTTGTGGCAAATAACCGATTTTAATGCCGGGTTGAGGACGAGCTTCCCCTTCAAATTCTTTATCTACACCTGCCATAATGCGCAATAAGGTAGATTTACCGGCACCGTTTAAACCGAGTACGCCGATTTTTGCACCGGGAAAGAAACTTAATGAAATATCTTTTAAAATTTGACGCTTCGGTGGCACAACTTTGCTCACGCGATGCATTGTAAAAACAAATTGTGTGGACATAGTTCTCGCTGTTTGTTTGTGATTGGATAAAGGCGTTATTCTACTGGAAATTATTGCTTTTGACCATTTCACGATGAAAATTTCAGTAACACCGAAAAAATTAGAAGATTTGATAAATCCTATTGGCTGAATAAAACATAAAAATATGCTTTTGCATACAAAATATGATTGCAACAAGGAACGTTGGAATAGTAATATCAATCAGGCTATTTATATAAATAGTGCAACACAGCATTATATTTAATTACCATTGCTATTTGAGGAATCTTTGATGTCAAGACCAATAAATTTTGTAATGATTTCACCCCATTTCCCCACCAATTTTGAAACGTTTGCACATAGATTGCGTGAAAACGGTTTTAATACATTAGGAATTGCCGATGCGCCTTATGAGTCATTAAGCGAAGGGTTACGCAATTCACTAACAGAATATTATCGTGTTGATAATATGGAAGATTATGATCAGGTTTATCGTGCAGTCGGTTATTTTGCGCATAAGTATGGACGCATTGATCGCATTGAATCGCATAATGAATATTGGTTGGAGTTGGATGCAAAACTTCGTACTGATTTTAATGTGTTTGGTTATAAAAACGAAGATATGAAAACGATTAAAACCAAATCACAAATGAAAGAAGTGTTCAAAAAAGCAGGGTTGAAAGTGGCGAAAGGGCGTGTTTTTTCCGATGAAGAGGATGCGTGCCGTCTGGTCGCAGAATTAAAATTACCGGTGATTATTAAACCGAATTCCGGTGTGGGGGCAAGCGATACTTATAAAATTCGCACAGAACAGGATTTGCACCATTTCTTTGAACATAAATCGCCGAATGTTGAATATATTATGGAAGAGTTTATTGATGGCGATATTGTTACATTCGACGGCTTAACGGATCACGATGGAAATATTGTTTTTTATTCCAGTTTGGAATATTCAGAAGCGGTGTTAGATACAGTAGAAAAAGATGGTGATATGTTCTATTTTGTGCCACGTGAAATTTCACCGAAATTAGTTGGACTCGGTAAAATTTGTGTCGAAGCCTTTAATGTCAGAGAGCGGTTTTTCCATTTTGAATTTTTCCGTGTTAAAGGTAGCAATGAAATATTACCGCTTGAAATTAATTGCCGTCCGCCGGGTGGTTTAACCATTGATATGTGGAATTATGCCAACGATTTTGATGTATTTAATGAATACGCCAACATCGTGAAAGAGAACCGGTTCTATTCCCATATTACGCATCCGTGGAATGTGGTTTATATTTCGCGTAAAGCAAATAAAAATTATGTGAACACAACGCAGGCGATTTGTGAGAAGTTCGGTAACAGCATTATCAGTGTGCAACAAGTGCCGGGCATTTTTGCGAAAATTATGGGCGAAGAAGGGATTTTAGCGAGAACTGAAACTCTGGAGCAGATGCGGGAAATTATTCAATTTGCACATCAAAAACAATAATTGAGAGGAAGTGAATTATGCATTTTGAGAGAAGAAGTCATTGGAGCGGTGAACTAGGGCGTGAAATGTATTTTAATGTGTATGGTCACGCCGGTAAGCCGGTAATTGTGTTTCCATCCTCAGGCGGTGATCAAAATGAATATGGTAATTTCGGGATGATTGAAGCCTGCCGTTCTTTTATAGATCGTGGATTACTGAAGTTTTATACGCCTGATTCTTACGATAAAGAGTCGTGGTTGGCAACTTACAAATCCGGACACGATATGGCATTAGCACACGATGCTTATGATCGTTATATCGTCAATGAATTGGTGCCGTTAATTCGGCACGAATCGCAATGGGGCGGCGCAATGATGGCGACCGGTTGCAGTATGGGGGCGTTTCATACGATCAATTTTGCATTGCGTCATCCGGATTTGTTTGATGTGGCGATTGCGTTAAGTGGCGTTTATGATGCTCGTTTTTTTACCGGTGAGTTTTATGGCGATCAGGCGGTCTATTTCAATTCACCGATCGATTATCTTTGGGGACAGCAAGATAGTTGGTTTTTAGATCGTTATCGCCAAAATCACTACATTGTGGCAGTGGGACAAGGTGCTTGGGAAGAGCAGCACGTTGCAGATACAGCACGTTTGCAAGAAGCTTTTCAGGCGAAAGGCATTGTCGCTTGGTTTGATTTTTGGGGATACGATGTTGATCACGATTGGCCGTGGTGGAAGAAACAGATGCCATTTTTCCTTAGCAAGTTGGAAGAGCAGGGCATAATTTAATCAGCATCGTTATTCGTTCTTTATTTTTGCTGGCGAAACCGACTCTGTTAATGCCAAATGGAGTATGAGTTTCGTCGGCAATGCTTTTTATATTAGGTTGAAAAATCGATCAAGTAGAATAAGCGATCAGTTTTTTCATCACTTAGTCAATATTTTAAAAGTTCTTATCTTCACGATCATTGTTATTATTGTTGTTCATCTTATTGTGATTGGTGGCGCTTATTTTTTACTCAATATTATGAAAATAAGTGAACTTAACAATGTAATACTTAAAAATAACACTGCCTTGTCATCGTCATAACGACGATTCTTAATCGCTAATTTTTGTAAAATTGTTACAAAATGAGCAAACTTTAATCATTTATTAGAAAATGAGAATAATTCTTAAAAAGATCTTGAAAACGTAAAAATTTTATTGATAATAGTTCTCATTAATTTAATTGATAGTTTTTAACCCTCAATAACCTAAGGAGAACCTCCAAATGAAGAAAACCTCATTTGTATTATTACCGCTTGCTGCTTTTATTAGTGGCGTAGTTGTTGCAGATGAAGCTGATAATTTAGATGCGATTGAAGTGGTGAGTGATAACCTTTCACCACAAAAAGCAAGCTTATCCGCCGGTAGTTTAGCCAAAGTTCGCCAAGCGACTACGACTGCAGATATTTTGCGCTCAGTGCCGGGTGTTAATGTAAATGGCGCACGTTCTATAGTGCAACGTTACAGCATTCGTGGCGTAAGCGAAGAATATTTAACGGTCACAGTTGATGGCGCAAGACAAAACGGTTATGCATTCCACCACGCCGGAAATTATGGTATCGATCCGGATATTTTAAAACGTGTGAATGTTGATGTCGGTGCAAATTCTGTGGTAACCGGTGCGGGTTCATTGGGCGGTGCGATTCGTTTCGGAACCGTTGAAGCGGCAGATTTGTTAGCGGATGGCGAAAACTTTGGCGCGAAATTCAAATGGGGCTATGGCAGCAGTGCTGATTCCAACCAAGCGGCAACCACACTTTATGGTCGTGTCGGTGGTTTAGATGTTTTAGGTTACTTTAATTATCGTCACCAAGAAAACGGTAAAGATGGTAATGGCGTAGAAAATGCAAATAAAGGGCATTTATCCAACTATTTATTCAAAGCGAAATACAATATTGATGATACACAATGGGTGAAATTCTCAGCAGAACGGTATAATAATACGGCGCTAAGCTGTTATCGTGCTAATTTTAACTTTTGTTTAGGAGATGTGCCTAAACCGGGTGAACAGGGTTATAACGAAACCAATCACGGAAAAGCACTCACAGAATTATTACGTAAAACTTATACGTTGAGTTATGGTATCGATCCGAAAGATAATCCATACTTAAATTTCAAAGCTAATTTATATAACACCGAAACCGATATGAGTTCAATGGGTAAACCACAAACCAACATTCGTACGGTCGGAGGTACTGTTTCTAACATTGCAGAAATTGATTTAGCTAATACCCATCATTCAATTACCTTTGGCGGTGAGTATTACAACACTAAATCAAGAGCATTGAATGCACCGGATAAATCTTATCAACCAAGAATTGATAGTACTTCTGTTTATTTGGAAGACAAAATTGCAGTTGGCGATTTCTTAATCACTCCGGGTGTACGTTATGACTATTATCAAGCAGATCTTGATAAGAATTTTGATAAAAGCTACCAACGTTTTTCTAAAGCACTAGGTTTAAAATATTTACTAACAGATGATTTAGCAGTATTTGCCAACTATACTGAAATCTTTAAAGGACCTGATGCTGGTGAGATTTATTTACGTGGAACTCGGAATTATTTGCCAAGTATAGATGCTATTCGAGGAAATAATAAAGAAGCTGGTATGAGCCTTGCTAAGGCAGATATTTTTGGCAATGATGATTTCTCTTTAACCGCAAAATATTTCCAAACTAAATACAATCATTTCAATACCAATACCATAACCGAACAGGGTAGCGGTTATCAAGATATTGGTGAAGTAAAGGTCAAGGGGGTTGAGGTTTCCACTGCTTATCGTATCAATAATTTATTTATTAATGCCGGCTATGCCAGAGCAAGAAGTGAACAGCTTGACCCGTTATTCGGTTTCTATAATTTAACTGCTTTGCCGGATACCGGAGATAAATATACTTTAGGTCTAAGTTATGTTATGCCGGATTATGGTGTAGAACTTGGTTGGAATACTATTTGGGTAAGAAGTATTACTATCAATTCAGCAGAAAAACGAGGTGGTCCTGCTAAGAAAACTGAAACCTATAAAGAAAGCTATTCTGTCAGCAATGTTTATGCAACTTGGTCACCAAAACAATTACCTAGTTTAGAATTGACGGCTGGTATCGATAATATTTTTGATAAAGCCTATAAAGATCAAGCAACTAAATATTATGCTGCTTCAGATAATGAACTCGGTCGTAACTATAAATTCACCGTTTCTTATAAATTCTAAGTAATGATTTGACTTTCCGCCAACCTTTAAATAAAGGCAGAAAGTCTTTATTCCTCTGTGTTAATTTATATAAGTGCATCGCAATGATGCCTTATATTTGTTGTTTTTAAAGGGTTGGAAAATGGATGCATTATTTGATTTCTTACAACAATATGTTGATTACATTATTTTAGGTCTGTTGGCGTTGATGAGCTTTGTAATGGTCTGGATGGTGATTGAGCGCTTATTGTTTTTACATAAAATCAATATTAAAAATTATCAGAATATCCACGATCTGGAAATTGATTTGACACGTCATTTAACCATTATTTCTTCCATTGGTGCAAATGCTCCCTATGTGGGATTGTTGGGAACAGTTATTGGTATTTTGCTCACTTTCTACCAGTTAGGGCAATCGGGTGGCGACATTGATGCTAGTGCCATTATGCTTCATTTGTCATTAGCACTGAAAGCAACTGCTGTGGGAATTTTAGTCGCTATTCCGTCAATGATGTTTTACAACGGTTTAGGGCGTAAAGTGGAAGTGAAACGCTTACAGTGGAAATCTTTACAGGCGGAACAATCAAGATAGGAATGAGATATGAAGAAGTTCGATGAAATTAATATTATTCCTTTCATTGATATTATGTTAGTACTGTTGGCAATTGTTTTGATTACTGCATCTTTTATTTCGCAAGGTAAAATTAAGGTGAATGTACCGAAAGCAAGTAGCACGGTAGCATTTAAATCGGATGAACTTGCGAAACTGCTCACTATCACTAAAGATGGTGAGCTTTATTTCAATGATAAGCCGATCAATAGAACCGATTTAGAGAAAGAGATGGCGAGTTGGGATAAATCACAAAAAGTAACATTAAAAGTAGATTATGAAGCTACTTTCCAAGAATTTGTCAGTATTACCGACTTATTAGGTAAAAATGAGATCAAAAATGTTGCCATTGTGACGGTAAAGGATAAAGGAGGCAATTAAGTGCATTACACCAAGCCTGCTTTTTATGTTACCACTGCTATTTATAGTGCATTATTTGCCGGTGCGGTTTGGTCATTTGATGGAACGCAACAGTCAGCAAATAGCATAAATGGAGAAATTTCACCGATCATTTCAATGGAATTGCTTTCTGCCAATATTGTTGAGGAACCTCAACCTGAAACAGAAATCAAGCCTGAACCAGAAAAGATAGTTGAAACTCAGAAACAAGAAGTTGTTCCTGATCCGACAATAAAAAAAGAATCGAAACAGCCTAAAAAAGAGATTAAAAAAGAAGTTGTAGAGCGAAAACGGGAACGTAAAAAACATCACGAACATCGAAAAATGCATCGCCCGGCTTCACAGGCGGTGCAATCTAAGGCACAGGGTGCGCCGGTTACCACACAACAGCAAAATTTGCAGGGAACCGGGGCAAGCAGTGATGAGCTGGCATCATATCGTTCTGCATTACGGCGTGAGATTGAAAAACATAAACGTTATTCACAACGGGCAAAAATGTTGCATCGACAAGGTACGGTGGTCGTACAATTTACTTTGATGAATGATGGTTCTATCCAAAATGTGCGTTTGCATCGCTCTTCAGGTTACGAAGAGTTGGATCAGTCGGCAATGGATGCGGTGGCGAAAGCCAACAGTGTCGGTGCGCGTCCGGCAGGATTGGCAGCAGAACAAAAAATTCCGATTAAGTTTATGTTGCGATAATTATTTCTTCTTATTTTTCAATTTGTCCCACATTTTGTCTTCTTGTCCACGCCATAAACGTTGAATATTGTCGTGGTGGCGGTAGATAAGAAGACAGCAAACCAATGCGGTCGGGAAGGTGAATTCGGGGCGAAACCACCAAACATAAAACGGGATGGTCAATGCAGCAATGACGGCACTGAGAGAAGAGTAACCGCTGATGAGAAAAACGCACAACCAGACACCGAGCATAAATCCGGCAACAGACCAACCGATTGGTGCGATTGCGCCGAATGCGGTTGCCACACCTTTACCGCCACGAAAGCGATAATAAATCGGGAAAATATGTCCTAAGCAAGCACCCAAAGCCACCATTCCCAGTTCAAATTGTGTGAGTTGTAGATAATAGCCAAGCCAAACCGGCAACATTCCTTTGAGAATATCAAAAATCAGCACCAACAATGCCGGCAAACGACCGCCGATTCTTAACACATTGGTAGCGCCGGGATTATGAGAACCGTTTTCTCGAGGATCAGGAAGATGAAAGAGTTTGCACAGGATAATCGCGCTCGAAATAGAACCGATCAAATAGGCGATTAGCATATAAAAAATAGCAAATAGACTCATAATTTTTCCTTTTCACTCATTTTGGCTTTTGCTATTGTAACCAAAATTGTTAGTATAGCCACTATTAATTGATCAGAAACGGCGAAAATTTATATGACGACAGAATTTATTTTTATTGAGGAATTAACGGTTTTTACCACGATTGGCGTTTATGATTGGGAACAACAGATTAAACAAAAATTGGTGTTTGATTTAGAAATGGTGTGGGATAGTGAACAGGCGGCAAAAACAGATGATGTGCAATTCTGCCTAAATTATGCCGAAGTCAGTGACTTTATCATTGATTATGTGGCTAACCGATCATTTGCTTTAATTGAAAGAGTGGCATATGAGGTGATAGAACAATTACATCAACGTTTCCATATTTCACAAATTCGTTTAAAACTCAGCAAGCCCGGCGCAGTTGCTCAAGCAAAAGCGGTCGGCATTGTAGTAGAAAAAAGATTCGATTAATTTTATCAATGTCGGAAAATACTGTTAGGCTTTACGCATATAAATGTGCGGAATATTATCTTCCAGATAGACATCCGAAATTGCAACAAAACCAAATTGCTGATAAAACGCTTGCAAATAATGTTGCGCCTGAATTTCAATGGGGCAGTTTGGAAACTGCTGTTGAATAAATGCCAAAGTGTTTTTTATCAGTGTCTGTGCATAACCTTTGCCACGAAAATCCGGCATAACTAAAACGCGTCCGAAATGTACGCAATCGTTTTGTAAAAAGATACGGGCGTAAGCGACCAGCTGTTGCTGCTCCGATAACCAAAGATGAAAGGCGTGCAGATCAATTTCATCCACTTCCTGATATGGGCACTGTTGTTCCACGACAAAAACGGCAGTGCGAGCTTGATAAATCTGAAAGAGCTCCTGTGTAGTTAATTGCTCAAATGTTTTAAGTTGTTGTTGCATCATTTTTATAAAAGAGGGCTGAAAAAGAAAAACAAACGCTCAAAAAAGCGTTGCCATAATGGGCGTTGCTGCCATTGTTGATAAT
Source organism: Gallibacterium anatis DSM 16844 = F 149 (assembly GCF_000379785.1). Taxonomy (GTDB): domain Bacteria; phylum Pseudomonadota; class Gammaproteobacteria; order Enterobacterales; family Pasteurellaceae; genus Gallibacterium; species Gallibacterium anatis. The sequence goes on from NZ_KB903759.1 coordinate 32,213, forward strand.
CGATGGTATCGGTTTGCTGATAATAATTATGGTGCAGTTGCATAATTTCTTTGGCAAAATCACGATCTTCTACAATCATCATTACCTCAAAATTAAGCATAAAACTGCGAATATCCATATTAACGCTACCGACCAATGCCAAACGTTGATCAATCAAAATACTTTTAGTGTGCAACAATCCGCCTTTAAAGCGATGAATTTTAACGCCGGCAGCTAATAAATTATCGAAAAGCGCACGACTTGCCCATTGCACCATAGTAGAGTCATTTTTCTTTGGCAAAATAATATTCACTTCCACGCCACGTTGTGCTGCGATTTTTAAAGCATCCTCAATGCTTTGATTCGGCACAAAATAAGGCGAGGTGATGGTGATCGATTTTCTGGCAGAAAAAATAGCGACAGAAAGTGTTTGCGACATTAAATCATCCGGAAAACCGGGGCCGGTGGCAACAATTTGCACTGCGTGCGAGTTGTCATTTTCGATCGGCAACAGAGGGCAAAGCGCAAACGCAAAAGGTTGCTGTTGTTCTGTTTCAATTTCCCAATCCCACGCGTGCAGATGATTAAGAATAGAAGAAACCGGCCCATCAATTCTCACCATAATGTCAATCCATTGTCCAACGTTAGCATCCTGTTTAAATTCGCTTGGATCTACCATATTCATACTGCCGGTATAAGCAATTTGATTATCGATCACCACAATTTTACGATGCTGACGAAGATCGATACGTTCTAAAAACATACGTAACGGATTCGCGTGCAGTGCTTCCAGAATTTCAATGCCTTGTTGGCGTAATTGTTGGCAATGTTTGCTCAATAGAAAATCACGACTCCCTACGGAATCAAGCAGAATATGAATTTGCACGCCACGCTGTTTTGCTTTTAGTAATGCCTGTTCGACCTGCTCAATAAGTCCGCCGCTTTGCCAAATATAGAAAGTCATATTGATCGAGAAATTCGCCTGCTCAATATCTTTAATAATGCTGTGAATAATGCTTTGTGGTGTTTGTAAAATATGCAAATCATTGCCGATAATACAAGGAATATTTTGCCGACGTTGGCATAGCTCAAACAGCGCTTTATAACGCAAGGCATCATTGTTTTCGACCAAATTTTTATAATCTTTATATTGATTAAACCAAGCGACATATTTAGGTCTTAATTGGTGGAAAAGCTTAGCGCGATGCGAACCTAACTTGATTTCCCCAAAAATAAAGTAAGCAATGATGCCGATAATGGGAACGATATAAACGATTAATAACCACGATAAGGTTACCGACATTGCCTGTTGTTTAAATAACAGACGTAAAGTGATGGATACTTGGCAAATCCAGATAGTGACAGGAATGGCGTATTGCAAAATAGTGATAATATCAGCGGTAATAATCATAACATCATCAATAACTTAATTCAGTAGACCCTATTTTAACAAAGAAAATCGACATCGCGATTGACTTTATGCGATGTCGATCAGCTTTAGATAATTTTATCTGTTTTTTCCATAAACCACGCTGCGGCAGCCATTACCAACACTAGACCACAAAGTACCCAAGTCTGTGGCAACCAGCTATGCCAAATGCCGTAGCCGTAACCAAACAGTACCGGTCCGCACGCCGCTAACAGATAGCCACCAGATTGTACAATTCCGGATAATCTTGCATTGTTGGTCGGAGAAGTGGTTTTTACCGATAACATTGTTAAAAGATAAGGGAAAAATGCGCCGCCGGCTAAACCGGTAAAGATATTGACGAACAGCCAATAACCGGTGCTTTGGTAATCCAACAGCATCATTATTGCGCCGAGTAAGGCAATAAGCATAAAGAACATAATCACGAATTGTCGTCTTTTAGCCGACCAACGGATAAATGCAGAAGGTAAAAACAGCATTAATGGAATGGTTACCAACATAAAAATGCCCAGCAAATAACCGGTAGTGTTAGCCGACAATCCGGCTTGTTGTCCCATTGTCGGCAACCACGCCAAAGTGGTATAGAAATAAAGCGATTGCAATCCACCGAAAATCACGAAACACCATACATATTTATTGCGCCACAAAGAGGTTTGATGTTGCGTTGCAGTGTGAGTTTCTAAATAGTGATTATGTTTTACATTAGGTAACCAAATTAAGAGTGCGATCACTAAAACGGCGGATAAGATCAACACCATTGTTTGCCAACTGCTGGCGGAGGTAATTGGCATTGCCAATGATGAACCGATGATGGTGGCGAATGTCATTGATAAAGAATAGAGTGAGGTGAGCTTGCCTAAGCGGCTCGGATAATTTGCCATAATAGTGCTTGGCAATAAGACATTAAGCACCGCAATACTGATACCGATAAATGCTGTACCGATAAAGAGCAGTGGTAAAGAGAAAATTCTTAAAGTAGAACCAATCAACATTAAAACTAACGCCATTGCGAACAGTTTTTCTAAACCGAAACGTTGCCCAAGTTTTGCCGCAAAAGGAGAAACCAAAGCAAACATAATAAGCGGCAATGTTGTTAGCATTCCCAATTCACTGATTGGAATTGAAAATTCAGCGGCAATTTCGTGCAAAATAGGAGGAATAGCCGTAAATGGCATTCTTAGCACTACGCCAATCATCATAATGCCTAAAATTAAAAAAGTGGTATTTCTTTGTTTCATTTTAATAGTGAGTTAATCGTTAGAAGAAAAATAGATCTAAAAATTGAAAAGTAAAAATAACACGCCCTCAAAACTGAGGGCGTTAATTAAATAAATTTAAAGGTTAATCGCTTATTCAGCTGCTTTTAATTGTTGGTAATAGTTTTCGTAATATTGAATTGCATCACCAACATCGTCCTGCCAATAACTGTTTTTCAACACATCTGCCGGTGGATAGATGCTTGGATCTTCAGTAATTTCTTTAGGCAACATCTCTTTAGCTTTCAAGTTGGTTGTTGGATAACCTATTTCTGTCGCTAAACGCGCTGCCACTTTAGGACTTAATAAGTAGTTAATCAATTTGTGTGCGGCATCCGGGTTTTTGGATGTTTTAGGAATAGCTAAAGTATCTACCCATAAAACTGGGCCTTCTTTCGGATAAACCGCATTGATTGGCGCATTTTCTTTTTTCGCAATACGAATAGAACCGTTCCATAATTGACCCAGTTCCACTTCACCGGCGATAAAGGAGTTTGCCGGATTGTCAGAATTAAATGCCAATACATTTGGACGAAGTTTTAATAACTCTTCATATGCTTTTTTGATAATGGCCGGATCTTTAGTGTTCGGATCTTCGCCAAGTTTCAATAAAGCAATGTTGAAAACTTCACGCGCATCATCTAATAACTGCACTTTACCTTTATATTCCGGTTTCCAAAGATCTGCCCACGAAGTGAATTGCTCCGCTTTGTAGGTGTCGGTATTAAACGCAATTTCAGGTGCGCCTAATAATTGTGGGAGAGAATATTTGTTACCCGGATCATATGGTTTATCCAACATATTTGGATCAAGGTCTTTAATCACAGGCAATTTGCTGTGATCTAAAGGTAGTAACATCCCTTCTTTTGCCATTTTGGATACAAAGTAATTTGATGGCGCAATGACATCATAAGTTGCGCTGTCACCCAAAGTTTTTAACTTAGCGTACATTGTTTCATTGGATTCAAGACTGGAAACATTGACTTTAATGCCTGTTTCTTTAGTAAAGTCATCCAATAAACCGTCAGGTACGTATTCTGTCCAAGTATAAAGGTAAACGGTGTCCGCATCAGCGTGAACAGCCGTATTGATACCAAGAGCAAGTGCGCTAATACCTAATAAAGTAGTGATTTTTTTCACAAAATTCTCCATTACAGTAGTGAGTTAATGCCATAGCTCGACCAATGCCAAGCGACTAAAAAATCTTACGATTTTTATTGGTACTTGAACAATGTGTAAATGTTTCAACTCATCAAACAGCGCATTAAATTGACCGCATTTAATGCCTTGTTCTGACTTCGAAGTGAAATTCACCTCTAGTGAAGCATTCTACCCGAAAGGGTGAAGAAGAGTTTCAATGAAACCACATTTAGACAAGGTAAGCTATTCTATAAAGTGTGGGCAAATAAGGCAACCACTAATGTGGATAAATATAAATTAGTTCTAAAATTAAGCTTAATTTGATGACTGTCATTTAACTGCCACATTTAATCGGTAAAATCATAATTTATAGTAGAGAAAAGTAATACTGATAAATATGGGAGCAGAAAATGTCAATAGAGCAGGATAATGAATGTTATACACTAAAAGAGTTAAGCTGGTTGGCTTTTAATGAACGGGTATTGCAGGAAGCATATGACGAAAGTAATCCATTATTGGAAAGAATTCATTTTCTTGGTATCTTTGCTTCCAACCTGGATGAATTCTATCAAGTCAGAGTATCGAATTTAAAGCATAAACTTTTGATTAGTAAAGAAAAAGATTCATCTTCTGCAAAACATATACGCATACAGTTAGAACGTATTCAGCAACGTACTGAAGCCTTGAATGATCGATTTAATGATATTTATAGTCGATTAATGTTGCGTTTGGCAAAGCATAAAATTTTTGTCTTAAATGAAACACAATTATCGCCATTTCATCAGGAATGGTTAAAAAAATATTTTAAAAAAGAGATTAAACCCCATATTTTCCCTATTATTCTAAATGAAGAAATCGATTTATTGCATTCATTAAGTACACATAATTCCAATCTGATTATTGAATTAAGAAAACATAAAAAGATTCAGCATTTAGCTATTTTACCTATTCCGTCTGATATTCTTGCCCGATTTATTGTTCTACCGAAAGAAAAATATAAAAGATATGAAAGTATTGTTTTATTAGATAATGTATTACGTTTCTGCTTATCAGATATTTTTTCTGATACGGTTTTTGATTATGACGAAATTAATGCTTATTCAATCAGAATGACGCGCGATGCTGAATATGATTTAGTGACAGAAGTAGAATATAGTTTACTGGAACAAATGTCTTCCAGCTTAAAACAACGATTAACAGCGCAACCGGTAAGATTTTTATATGAAAAAAGTATGCCGAAAAATTTATTAAAAATGTTAAAAAAACGGTTGCATATTACCAATCTAGATTTAGTGGAAGCGGGTGGACGCTATTTAAGTTTTAAACATCTATTACAATTTCCTAGTCTTGGACATAAATCTCTAGTGAATACACCGTTGCCGGCAATTAAACATCCACAGTTAAAAAAAGAGCGCATTATTTTTGATGCTATTACGAAGAAAGATTTACTTTTATATTATCCATATCATAGTTTTGATGTTATCTGTGAAACTCTGCGCCAAGCCTCTTTTGATCCGAATGTGATTGCAATAAAAATTAATTTATATCGTGTTGCCAGACATTCATTAATTATTGAAGCATTATTAAATGCGGCAAATAATGGTAAACAGGTTACAGTCATTATTGAATTACAGGCGAGATTTGATGAAGAAGCCAATATTCATTGGGCAAAGAGATTAACTGAAAGCAATATTAAAGTGGTTTTTTCTCCGGTAGGGTTTAAGATCCATTCAAAATTGTTTTTAATTACCCGAAATGAAAATGGAAAATTGGTGGATTATGCGCATATCGGCACCGGAAATTTCCACGAAAAAACAGCAACTCTTTATACGGATTTTGCATTATTAACAAAAAATAAGGAAATTACAGAAGAAGTAAAACGTGTCTTCCGTTTTATTGAGATGCCATTCAGCCCGACAAAATTTTCTTATTTATTGGTTTCCCCTATTAATGTTAGAAAACGATTAGCACATTTAATTAATCGAGAAATAAAAAATACAGAGAAAGGTAGAAAGAGCGGTATTATTTTGAAGATTAATAATCTTGTTGATGAGGAAATGATAGATTTATTGTATAAAGCAAGTCAGGCTGGTGTTGTGATTAAAATGATTGTACGAGGAATGTGCTCGTTAAAAGCAGGTGTGCCGGGTTTGAGTGAAAATATTCATATTATCAGCATTATTGATCGTTTTTTGGAGCATCCAAGAGTATATTATTTTGAGAATAACGGTGATCCTGAAGTCTATATTTCATCTGCCGACTGGATGACTCGGAATCTTGATCGGCGAATTGAAGTTGGAGCACCGTTGCTTGATTCAGATGCAAAACAGTGTGTCATTGATATTTTAAATATTCAGCTTGCGGATAATGTAAAAGCACGCATAATTGACAGCAACGAACAGAATAATTATGTGCGTAATGATGAGGAACAATGTCGTTCTCAGCTTGCTATTTATGATTATTTATCTGCAAAGTCTAACGAAAAATAGGATAGTAAAATGGAAAGGATAGCAGCATTGGCTTATCCATCAACCAAAGAATTTGCCGCAATTGATTTAGGTTCTAATAGTTTTCATATGATCATTGTTCGTGAAGTCAATGGTTCGATTCAAGTTCTTTCAAAAATGAAACGGCGGGTACAGCTTGGCGATGGATTGGATGAAAAACATCATTTAAGTCAAAATGCCATCCAACGAGGTGTTGAATGTTTAGCGCTGTTCGCCGAGCGTTTACAAGGGTTTTCAATTGATCAGGTCAATGCTGTCGCAACTTATACCTTACGTCGTGCGGAAAATAGTGATGAATTCTTGCAGGCAGCCAAAAAGGTTTTTCCTTTCCCAATTAGGATCATTTCCGGTGCCGAGGAAGCAAAATTAATTTATTTAGGCGTTTCTCATACGCAACCCGAAACCGGAAGAAAATTAGTTGTAGACATTGGTGGCGGCTCTACTGAGATGATTATTGGTGAAGGATTTTCTCCATTGCTGGCGGAGAGCCGTCATATGGGGTGTGTGAGTTTTACTAAAGCATTTTTCGCAGATGGTAAAATCAGTGAAAAACAGTTTTATACAGCACAAAAGACGGCATTATCGAGAATTGAAGATCTTTCGTGGGAATATCGTCATTTAGGCTGGAATTCGGTGTTAGGTTCATCCGGCACCATTAAAGCTATCAGTCAAGTAATTGCGGAAAACTTTAGTGCGGACGGTATTATTACCCCAAAAACATTACAGCAAGTGATTGCATTAATTTTGAAATTTGATTCTTTTGAGAAGATGAAAATTGCAGGGCTAAGTGAAGATCGTATTGGTGTTTTTGTTGCCGGAGTCGCAATTTTAAGTGCTGTTTTTGAGAATTATCGTATTGAACAGATGCGTTATTCTGATGGTGCTTTACGGGAAGGGGTTTTATATAGTTTTGAGCGTCATTTCCAAGTTGATGATATTCGGGAAAGGACGGTAACAAGCCTAATTAAGCATTTTTGGATTGATAAGGAACAGGCATTGCGTGTTGCTGACACAGCGTTATTGTTGGCAAGTCGTTATCAACGTTGGAAAAATAGTGAGCAGATAGAGGAATTACAGAGTATTTTGTTGGCGGCTTCACTGTTGCACGAAGCAGGAATGGTGGTAAATCATAGTGCCGCGCATAAACACGCTGCCTATATTTTGCAAAATAGTGAGCTGCCGGGATTTGATCCGATGCAGAAAAATTTGTTAGTGACACTCGTCCGTTTTCAAATGAAATCATTGAAACAGTTGGATTTGTTGAAAGGAAGTCGTTATCACAGTCAAGATGTGCTGGCGCTAATAATGATGTTGCGTTTAGCCGTTATTATTAATAGATCACGCCAATCTACTGAAATTACGGAAAAATTTGCTTTGCACGTGAATAGTGACGGTAATAAATGGGCGCTGGAATTTGAACCGGGTTATTTAGAAAGAAATCCACTTACACAAAGTGATTTATTACAGGAACAGAATAATTTACAGATAATTAAAGTGAATCTGTCTATTCGTTAAATATTGCAGCTAAATAAAAATCATCAATGACACTTAAACTGACTTGTAGGGGTTTAAGCATAGAAACAGAAAATATGAGTAAACCCCGAATCAGTTATAAGATTAACGTTCCGCTTTTTCTACGGTTTTGAGAATATTGTCTTTAATTACGTTTTTAACTTCGGCAATTAATAACTTATGAATGGTATGTAACCTTGGTTTCTCTTTTGCAGTGAAAGGAACGGGGCGGCAAAATTCCATTGTTTTAATCCCCAATCGCGCTGTAAGCAGACCGACACCAATACCTTGAGCGACACGTGCTGATAGCTTTGCAGTAAGATCTTGCGAAAGCCAATCCATTCCAATATCACGAATAACATCGGTTGCGCCGGCGAAAGCAATATTGAACAACACCATTCTGATTAAACGGATACGACTGAAATAACCCAATTTAACCCCATATAATGCTGCCAATTTGTTGATTAAACGTAGATGACGCCAAGCAACAAAAGCCATATCTACCAGTGCCAATGGGCTGACTGCCACAATCATTGTTGCTTCAAGGGCTTGTTTATTAACAATTTTTTGCGCTTGCTGATCGAGCGGATGCAGAAATTCTTCACTGAAGAGTTTGAGCAATTCTGATGTGTTATAACCTTGATTTGCATATTGCTGCCACTGTTGATATTGCGGTTGTTGTGGCGATATTTGCATATAGTTTAGTAATTGCTTCGTCAGCTTAGTACTATCTTCTGTGTTACTGATTGGCGAATTAAGCTGCAAGTGTTGACTCTGTTGTTGTAATATTGCCAGCTTTTTGAGTTGTCGTAATTGACGAAATTCTTTGACTACGGCACTGACACCAAAGACAACAATGGCAGCAAAAACGAGTGCAAATGCGAAATTAATCCATTGGTGCTGCTGCCAAGCATCGACCAACCACTGAATTGCCTGCGCAATGGTTGCTGCGCCAAACAGGGCAACAGTGCCAATTAATCCTTTTTGCCACCAAGAAAGCGGACGCTGAATGGCTTGTTGTAATTGTTGCTCCATTTCACCCTCTTCCTGATATGCGCTTTGATCGAGTTCAACTTGGGTAGGGTGAAATTCTCGTTTTGTTTTTAGCTTTTCCGGCTGCGGTTCGCTGTCTTGGGGTTGAAATAGGTGTTTATCGTTCATTATGTTAATTTGTCTCCTAATAAATATTCTAAAACTGAATCAAGTCGTAAGTGTGGTAATGGCTCGCCTTCAAGCGCCGTTTGCGGTTCAAACTGATCAAATTCAAAAGCGGAATTTTTCCAGAAATCGGCAGTTGGTAGCCGTTGCGGCACCGTTCCGGGAAAGAGTGTCACCGATTTTTTATCTATACTTCTAACGCCTTGAATGGCTTTAAACTGCTGTCCCTGTTCTTCGACAATCACTTGTTGTGTGGCACGAATCGCCGCAAATGCGGTGAAATCAATATCAATATGTGAAAATTGTAGATGCTCACCTTCTGACTGAACTAATTGTCGTAACAGACTGATCAAATTGGGAATTTGATCGGTTGTAATATGATCCGCTTTAGTTGCGGCAAACAACAATTTGTCGATTTTTGGCGAAAACAGACGGCTGAAAAAATTGCGTTGTCCGTAATGAAAACTTTGGAATAAAGCCCGTAATGCCATTTGCATATCAATAAACGCTTGATGGCTATGATTAAGCGCTGTTAGACAATCAGCCAGAATAATTTGACGATCAAAACGTGAAAAATGTTGCTGGTAAAAGGCTTTGACAATTTGATCTCTGTAATAGCAATAACGTTGTTGCAACACCGAAAAATAACTCTGTTTGTCGGCATTTTTTTGTAGCTGTTGCCACTGTTGTTCAGAAAGATGAACCAATGGAAAAAATTGCAAAGCGATTGCGCCTTCCGCTTCTCCGGGAAGAATAAAGCGTCCCGGTTGAATAAAGTAAAAACCGGCGGATTTACATTGATGCAAATAGTCAGTGTAATCTTTGGCAAGTTGAGCTAAAAAGTGTTCATCTGCGGCCTGTGTAAGATCGAGTTTTTGTAATTTTTCCAACCAAGGTTGCGCCAGTTGTTTTCGTTCCCCTTGCAACAGTTGGTGCATCGCTTGCGACCAACGCTGAAAATCCTGTGATAATAAAGGCAAATCAAGCAGCCATTCTCCGGGATAGTCAAAAATATCCAAATAAAGCACACCGTTTGCTTTAATATGACGTAACAAACTCTGGCTATGTTGGTAATGAATTTCTAATCTGGTTTCGCTTAAACCTCGAGTTGACTGTGGCCATTGTGGTGGAGATTGTTGCAGTGATAACAAATTCTCTTCATATTCAAAACGAGGAAGCTGCCAATTTTTTTGAGTTAGGCGTTTAACGCCCAAAATACGGTGATGACGAGCCGCACTGAATAAGGGTAGTTGCGGTTGTTCTACGGTATTTAATGATAATAGCTGATTGATAAATCCGGTGATAAACGTGGTTTTTCCACTTTGGCTTAAGCCGGTTACCGCCAGACGCAGTGTTTGATCCAAACTGCGTTCAATCAAATTATCCAGTTCGTTTTGTAACGTTTTTAGCATAATAGACTTAAATTGATTTAATTGTTGTTAGTGTAGCTGATTTTTTAGTGTCAAAAAAAGCGTTTGTTTTAAATATGGGGATGAATTGTGTTTTGTCAAAAATAATAAAACATTAAGCGATCATTTTTCAGAAGTATATAAAAGAAAAATACGTTTTAACATCCTGTTAAAACGTATTTTCAAAGAAGGTTCGTATTTAAATTAGATTAGCGATTTTCGCCAAGTGGAACTTCTGCATCCGGTTCGTGAGTGATACGGTTACGTAAATCACGGCGGATAACTTCAATAGTCCAGAACCAGAAAATGTGACCAACAAATTCTGAAACGTGTTCATAGAATGGCCATTCTGCTACTGGTGGCGTTAAACCGAGTAGAGGGAAAGTAATATAGTGAACACAGATATCGCAGATAATACCAGCCAATACACCTTGCCATAATTTGACTTTAGGGAAGCGTTCCGCAACCACACAATAAGCAATAGCAAAAACAAGAGAGAAAATAATGTGAGTTACACCAATCCAGTTAAACGCTTGATCTGCAAAGGTAAATGCAGCGGCAGTCGGATCGATACCTAAATAATCTCTTAAGAAAACGTGTGGTGGATTTAAGAAAGCACGTGAACAAACTTCAAGCGCCTGTGACGGATCTTGACACGCTGCCACGAAAAGATCTAATGGGCTACGAGGTGGAAATGGATGCTCTGCTCCCCATTTTACAAATGCTGAAATAACACCGGCAATAATACCGACAAAAATTGCCACACCATAGCGGCGACGGCTCGGTTCTGTTTGTTGAAATAGATTAATCATAAAAAATTCCTAAATTTATCAATGAGATATAATATTTTTTACCATTAGCTTTCATTTTGTTGAAATGATAACCGGCGCAATAATAAAACAAAAAATATTTTATACAATAAAAAAATAATCAATAGGAGTTATTAGATTAAAACTTATACTAATTTTATTAAAACTAAATCGATTTAGTGGTTGTTTATATAAAATAACGGATAAATTTTATTCTATTTGGAGTGTTTAGGCTGAAATTGTGAGCTTTTTTGTAGCTGCAACCAAGAGCGAACTCTTGATTAAGATCGTCATTTTGATGATTTAATCGTCTATTGACGATAATATCCTTTTACAAAGGCGCAATCGCTAGTTAATATGCTAGTTTGCTGAATTTAGATGAGAATAGGTTAATTCATAAGTAAGCTGGTTTTTCGATGGCTTTGATTAAATATATTACAATTTTTATCTGTTTTATCTTCGCACAGACGGCATTTTCAGCACCAAGAGTACCTAAAGAAGTGCTGAATAACGGTTTGGTTTACTGTACGCACGATTTGCCGGTGTCGTTGAATCCACAAACGGCGGAGATTGGCAGTCATACCAATATTGTCGCCGATCAGATCTATAATAAATTATTTGAGCTGACCGGAAATGACAATCAGGTAGTGCCTTCATTGGCAACCTCTTATCACACCTCACCGGACGGAAAACATATTTTGATTAATCTGCGTCGTGGTGTGAAATTCCACAGAACAGCTTGGTTTACGCCGACAAGAGATTTCAATGCGGAAGATGTGGTTTTCTCTTTAAATCGTATTTTAGGCAAAAATGACGGTATTTTGCCGATAAATGATGATTTCGGGGAGGAAAACAGTAAAATTTCGCAATATCAATTATTTAATGAGAAAGCCAAAAACAAACATTTCCCCTATTTTGAAAGCATTAAATTAAGAAATAAAATTGATTCGGTGGTTGCTTTAAATCCTTATCAAATTCAAATTAATCTTGTTTCACCGGATGCTTCGGTGCTTTCCCATCTTTCCGGGTCTAATGCCGTAATTTTGTCGTATGAATATGCGTTACAACTTAATGCAGATGATAATTTGGCACAATTGGATATTTTGCCGATCGGCACCGGACCTTATCAATTAAAGAGTTATTTTCGCGATAAAAATATTCGTTTAGTGAGAAATGATGGTTATTGGGGAGAAAAAGCGAATATTAAAAATATTGTCATTGATGTTTCGACCACAAAAACAGGACGATTGGCAAGATTTTTAAATGGTGAATGTGATATTGTCGCGTTTCCGGATGCAAGTCAGCTTAAATTATTGAATGAACGTTTGCCGAGTGTACAAATCAGTTCTTCCGATAGTATGAATTTGTCTTTTTTAGCATTAAATATGAAACGCCCGATTATGCAAAATATTGATGTAAGACGGGGTTTAGCTTATGCAATTAATCGACCACGAATTATTAAACATATTTTTTATGATACGGCTAAAATTGCACAAAGTATTATTCCACAAATTTCGTGGGCTTCGCGTTTTAATGCAACGTCATTTGAATATAATTATGATCCAATAAAGGCAAAAGCATTATTATCAGATAAATTGCTTAATCTCTCTCTTTGGGTAATTAATGAAGAGCAGGTTTATGATCCGAATCCGGTTAAATTAGCAGAAATGATAAAATATGATTTGGAACAATTAGGTATAAAATTAAATGTAAAAGTGGTGTCTTATAATTTTCTGAAAAAGAGTGTGGAGGATGGCACAGATAATTACGATATGATTTTAACCGGCTGGATTACCAATAATTTGGATCCGGATAGTTTCCTAAGACCGATACTAAGTTGTGCATCACAAAATACTATCTCTAATTTAAGTAATTGGTGTCATCCACCGCTTGATGCGTTGCTAATTCGAGCGTTACAAACGAATGTACAATTATTAAGAGCGCTGGATTATGATATGGCGCAGCAATTAATTATCCGGCAGGTGCCGATTATTCCGATAGCGACAGTAAATAATGTATTGGTTTCAAATAACCGGGTAATAGGATTGAATATGACGCCATTTGGAAATATCCATTTTGCAGCATTGTCTTTAAATGAGGGTAAAAAATGATTATTGCTCTGATTAGACGATTATTACTGATTTTTATCTCTTTAGTGATTTTATCAATATTAGCTTATGCCATTATGTTGAAAGATCCGCTTAATCAGGTTTTATTTGAAGATTCCACGTTTCAAGGATATTTGCAGTATATTGAAAAATTAAAAAATGCGGATTTTGGTATTACCTACATTGGTGGTGAATTATTACGAGATCAAATTTTATCTGTGCTGCCTTCTACTTTGGAATTATGTATTTCTGCGATGATTTTAGCGTTATTATTTGGTATTCCATTAGGATTTATTGGTGCATTAAGTAATCATTCTGTTGGTAAATTTATACGTGGTTTTTCTTCAATAGGATTATCTATTCCGGTTTATTGGATTGGTTTAATTTTATTATATTTGGCAGCAATTTATAATTGGGAAATTTCATCAGTTGGTCAATATAATGCATTATATGAAATTAAACCGGTGACCGGTTTTGCGATTATTGATGTTTGGTTTGTGGAAGAACCATATAGAATTAAAATCGTACAAAGTGTATTGCAACATTTGGCATTGCCGACATTAGTTTTAATGATTATGCCGATGATGGAAATTACCCGATTAACGCAGCATAGAGCGGAACAGGTTATTTCAGCTAATTATACTAAAACCGCTTTAACTCGTGGTTGGTCTAAATTTAAGATTCTTCGTGTTTATTTATTGCGTAATACATTAGCACCTATATTACCCTATATTATCCGTACATTTACTTTGACATTGGCAGCTTGTATGTTGATTGAAAATATTTTTAATTGGTCCGGAATAGGGCAGTGGTTAATTGCGGCACTTTCCGAACAGGATTATAATGCGGTGGCAAGCGGTGTTATTGTTATTGGAATAATTGTCTTATTTATTAATTTATTAGCGGATTTAAGTGAATTTCTTTTAGATCCATTTAAGAAAAAGGCTTGGTATGATTGAGCAAAGGGCGGAAGATTTCCGAAATACAAAAGCAAAAAAAGCCATTTGGAAAATATTCAGCAAAGATCGTATTGCTTTATTTAGTTTATTCTGTTTTTCCGGATTGGTCACTATTGCTATTTTAGTGCCATTTTTATCACCCTATTCTCCGGATCAACAATTTATTGGAAATGAACTAATGCCACCTTTTTGGGATAAAAGTGGTAATTTAGTGTTTTTATTGGGAACCGATGATATCGGCAGGGATTTATTCAGTCGTATTTTATGGGGTGTTCATTATACGTTCGGTTCTGCGTTAATTATTGTGTTAGCAATTTTAATAATTGGTGGCGGTTTAGGGTTAATTATCGGTATTAATCAAGGGGTAAAATCTAGGACATTAAAATATCTTGGTAATGTTTTTTTGTCTATTCCTATTTTATTGGTTGCTATTATTATTGCAGCATTGATTGACAGTGGACTGACCAACGCAATGTTGGCTATTTTTCTCGCTTTATTGCCACATTTTATCCATCAAATAGATAATGCCGTACAACAGGAATCACAAAAAGATTATGTGTTATTGCTTCGTTTGGAAGGGATTTCAAAATATATTCTGTTAAAAGAGACTATTTTACCTAATATTTTTCCGGTTTTTGTAAGAGAAACGGCAAGAATATTTATTTTAGCAATTATGGATGTGAGTGCATTAAGTTTTATTTCGTTGGGTGCTTCATCAACAATGCCGGAATGGGGCGCAATGATAAGAGATTCCGTTGACTTATTATATATCGCACCTTGGGCGGTTGTTTTACCTGGAACTGCAATTATGTTTTCTATTTTAGTCATTATCGTGTTAAGTAACAGCTTATTACGATCTTTCTATAAATATTATTCATAGTAGGGAGAAAATAATGGCTTTATTGGATATTCGTAATTTATGCATCGATATTAAAACGGCAAATGGCAAAATTCGTATTGTTGATAATGTGAATTTAACCATTAATGAGGAAGATGTTTACGCATTGGTCGGTGAATCAGGTTCAGGGAAAAGTTTAATTGCTAAAGTGATTTGTAATGCGGTAAAAGATGACTGGATTATCAGTGCGGATCGTTTTCGTTTTAATGATATTGAATTATTAAAGCTTTCTCCGGCGAAAAGACGTAAATTAGTCGGGAGAGAAATTTCTTTAATTTATCAAGATCCTCTGACTTATCTTGACCCAAGTAAAACCATCGGTGATCAGCTGATTCAATCCATCCCGAATTGGACCTTTAAAGGCAAATGGTGGCGTTGGTTCGGTTGGAAAAAGCGGCGTGTTGTGGAATTGTTGCACCGAGTCGGTATTCGTGATCATAAAGATATTATGCGCAGTTATCCCAATGAAATTACGGAAGGCGAAGGGCAAAAAGTGATGATCGCAATGTCCATTGCCAATCAGCCGCGTTTATTGATTGCCGATGAAGCGACAACCGCATTGGGAACCAATACACAAAGTCAAATTTACCGTCTTTTATTGGCGATGAACCAGAATCACGGCACTACCATTTTATTTTTAAGCAGTGATTTGGTTTCAGTGAGTGAATGGTGTGAAACCATTAATATTTTGTATTGCGGTCAGTCGGTGGAAAGCGGACCAAGAGAGATTATTATGAACTCGCCGTTTCACCCCTATACAATGGCGTTGATGAACTCCAACCCGGATTACAATATTCCGCTAGCGCCGAAAACGCAGCTTAATGCATTGCCGGGAATGGTACCTTTATTAACCAATATTCCGATTGGTTGTCGTTTAGGGCCTCGTTGCCCATTCTCTCAACGTAAATGTGTGGTCAAACCGCCATTGCGGAAAATAAAACAGCACGAATATGCCTGCTATTATCCGTTAAATATTCGCGTGCATTCTGAAACAAAAGAGAAAGTGGAACCAATAACGATTCAAGCAACATTAACCGGAAAAGAAGAGTGATAAAATGGGTGAAGTGGTATTACGCGTTGAAAATTTGACTAAAACCTTCCCGAGCAGTGGTAACTCCTTGTTTAATCGTGCTTTTGATGCGGTTCGGGATATTTCATTTCAGCTGGAACAAAAACAAACGTTAGCTATTATTGGCGAAAACAGTTCGGGTAAATCAACTTTGGCAAAAATGATTATGGGCATTACCGAGCCAAGCCGAGGTGAGATTTATTTTAAGAATAAATTACTGAAATTTGGTGATTATTCCTTTCGCTCTAAGCACATCCGTATGCTATTCCAAGATCCGAATTCCACTTTCAATACACATTTAAATGTGGGACAGACATTAGATTTGCCGTTAAGATTGGCAACGCCGCTTTCGGAACAGGAGCGAAATCGGAAAATTTTCCATACGTTACGTTTAGTTGGCTTATCGCCGAATCACACCAATATTCGTTTTAGTGATTTAACCATCAGCCAAAAACAGCGCGTGGCGTTGGCAAGAACAGTGATTTTAGAACCGGAAGTGATTATTGTCGATGATGCCCTTAATTTTCTTGATTCTTTAGTTAGAGCTCAATTAATTAATTTATTATTGAAGTTGCAGGAACAATTAGGCATTGCTTATATTTATATCGGACAAAATATTGGGATAATTAAACATATTTCCGATCAACTATTAGTATTACACGATGGACAAATTATCGAATATGGTGATACATTAGAAGTGATTTCTGATCCACGGACTGAGCAGACTAAACGATTATTACAACAATAAGGCGTGTTAATTTGTACACGCCTTAATTGCTAAAATGAAAGTTTATTTATTCGCTGAATTTTGTTCAATAATTTCTACAGTTTTTTCAGGAAAATTAATATCGAGTTGATTAAATGGAATATCAATACCGGCAGCATCAAATTCCAATTTTACCTTTTCCATAATATCAAAATGCACACCCCAATAATCGGCAGTATTGACCCAAGGACGCACAAATAATTGCACACTACTTGCCGCTAATGCACCCACTGCAATTAAAGGTGCAGGTTCTTTTAATACACGAGGTTCTTCTTGCAAACAACGAGCAATAATTTCTTTTGCTTCGGTAATATCCGATTCGTAAGAAATATCAAAAATAAAATCAATACGGCGAGTTGAATTTAAAGAATAATTGGTAATTTTTTGTGTGAAAATTTGATTATTCGGCACTAATACTGTTTTATTATCGCCGGTTCTTAACTCCAACATTAATAAACCGATTTGTGTTACTGTTCCGGAACCGCTGGCAACTTCGATAAAATCGCCTTTGCGGAAAGGTTTAAATATTAAAATCATCACACCGGCAGCGAAATTTTGTAGTGAATTTTGCAAAGATAAACCGATGGCTAAACCGGCAGCACCAATTAACGCTACCAAAGAAGTCGTATTAATACCTAATTGGGAAAGTGAAGCAATAACCACAATTAATAATAATGCAAAATAGGCGATTGAGCGGATAAATTCACTTAGCATTTCATCTTTTACTGTACGATGAATCATTGTGGCTAATAATTTGCTAATAAATTTAGCTAACCGTTTTCCCACCAAGAAAATAATGATAGCTAATAAAATTTTAATTGAATAAGGAACAATCCAATCATTAAAAATATTGAGCAGATGTTGTTCATCTAATAATGAATGCCAATTAATATTTTGCAAATCTAACGCATTGTTGACTTGATTTTCAACATTTTCTGTATTTTGCGACATAGTTTCTCCTATAAATCGATGAAAGGGCATTATTATAATGATGTAATTTAAAAGATCAAAGAATGAGATTTAAATAGGGAATGGCATTTTTAATACTTATTATGGTAATTTTTGATGATATGTCTTGGGAAAAGAGCTTGATATTTAATCATCAAGAATGCTTTTTATAATAATAAAGATGGGAAATTTCCCATCTTTATTGAGCAGATTATTAGAACATTGTTGTATCTTGGAATAAGCCTACTTTTAGATCAGTCGCGGTATAAATAATGCGACCGTCAACTTCTACCTCTCCATCAGCTAATCCCATAATTAATTTACGATTAATGACGCGTTTTAAATGGATACGGTAAGTGACTTTTTTGGCAGTTGGTAGAATTTGTCCGGTGAATTTTACTTCGCCCACACCTAATGCACGACCTTTACCTTCGCCGCCAATCCAGCCTAAGAAGAAACCGACTAATTGCCACATTGCGTCTAAACCTAAGCAACCGGGCATCACAGGATCGCCAATAAAATGACAGCCGAAAAATGGCAGATCAGGGCGAATATCGAGTTCAGCTTCAATATAACCTTTACCAAATCGACCTTTATGTTCATCCATTTCCACAATACGATCCATCATTAACATTGAGGGTGCCGGCAGTTGCGGTCCTTTTTCGCCGAATAATTCGCCCCGACCGGAGGCTAATAAATCTTCATAATTAAATGATTTCTGAGCGGTGAAATTTCTTTTTTGTGTACTTGTGTTAGGCATACTGATCTCCTGCGATATGCATAAAAAGAGTTTTCCGAAAAGGGAAAACGAGATGTGAGCTATTTTAGCAAGGAAAAATACTTTTTAAAATAGCTTACATCTGTTAGCTGAATGGTCGGATCAGTTTTTGTTCGTTTTATGCTTTTTTCATCGCACTTAACCAGGAAAACCACTTTGAACAAGCTGATTTATGTTCTGATTTTTGTTCGATATTCTGCAAAATGAGCTGATTTAATGGACGATTATCGGCGTGATAAGTTTTATCCGGCATTTCGATTAAATCGCGTTGTAATAAAATTTGTAATGCTTGTGCCGCATCTTCCACAACCCAAAGGTGGAATTGTTGCGCTTTCACTGCAGCAATAACCTCTTGATTTAGGCTGAGTTGATTGCAGACAACGGCAGGAATAATAACCCCTTGGCGACCATTTAAACCACGTTGTTGGCAAATGGCAAAGAAGCCTTCAATTTTCTGATTGACGCCGCCAACAGCGTGAACTAAGCCGAATTGATCGATAGCGCCTGTTACTGCGATATTTTGCGGTAACGGCAATTCGGCAAGCGCACTGACAAGCACACATAACATTGCTAATGAGGCGCTGTCGCCGTCAATTTCAGTGTACGACTGTTCAAAAACCAGTGAAGCGGAGAAGGGAAGTTGACTCGGTAATTGCAAAATATTGCTTAAACAAGATTGTGCAATCATCATTCCTTTACTGTGAATATTGCCGGCCAATTCATTTTTGCGATCAACATCGACAATTTCACCGCCTTCGCCGATTTGCACTAAACAACTGATACGGGACGGTTCACCGAAACTATAAGGAACACCCGGATATTCAATCACGGATAGGCCGTTGATTTGCCCGATTTCTTCGCTCTCAGTGTCGATGTAAACCTGTTCAGCAAGAATGCTTTGATAACTGCGCTGCTGCAACAGATCACGTTGATAGCACTGTTGCTGATAGAATTGTTCCACCATTTCCGCATTAATGATGTTATCGTTGCTGTTTGCTCGATAACTTAATGCACCTTTCAGAATAGTGATAAGCTGTGTTGGTGAATTGGCGATTAAATGCCGATCTTCACTTTCTCTGGTCAGCCATTGATAAATCCGATTAATGGCGGAAAGATCGAGTTCACATTGCAGCTCATTTTGTGCCAAATTGCATAGATAGCTTGCCCATTGCTGTTGCTGTGCTTGATCTTCAATGTCCGTATAAGCAGCAATTTCAGCATAATCTGCTAATTGATAAAGATCGGGCTGAAAAGTTTCAAATTCGGCAAGATTATCTCGACTGCCTACAATAATTAATTTTAATTTCAATGGCATCGGCGGAATAACGCAGGTTTGACGCTGTAGAATATCATCCAATTGCCAATGAAATTGTTGCTGTTGCAGAATGCTTAATAAACGTTGCCAAAGGTCAAATTGAGAGAGTAACTGCGCAGCGGACAAAATGAGGATACCGCCGTTCACTTGGTGAATTAAACCCGGTATCAGTTGGATTTTATTACTGTTAACCAGTTGCAACACTTGCCCAAAAAGATATTGTGGAGAGAGATAATCGGCACATTTCACCCAATACCGTTGAGCAAAGTTATCTTGCACGGATTGCGCCGGACGCATCTCAATTGTCGGAAAATCATTGGCATCAGGTTGCTGAAATTGGTAATGCACACCATTCACTGCCACGGCTTGATCGGCAAAATAGTGCTGCATTAAATACTGTTGCAATCTTAGTAAATCGGCAAACTGTTCTTCGCCTTTTAGCACCAAAATTGCATTGCTATTTTGTGCCAGCCAATTATTAATAGCGGCAGTGGTTCTTGGCTGAAGATCCCAAAAAGTTTGTTGCGGATCGACAGGCAGTTGAGAAAAAGAGAAGGTAGGTGCCAATGCTTGCCATTTTAGTTTTAATAAATCCATAATCGTTCTCATAATAAATTTAACCGGCAAATTATACACAAAAGTACTTATAACTTCTTTCTTGATTCGGCGTTCCGCTGAAAAATCCTACAATAGACGGGATCAACCTAAATTGATACTGCGAATGTACGCGCTTTTTGCTAAACTCTAACAACTTTTGTTGGAAAAATAGGAATAATATATGCAACAAATTATTGAGGTAAACGGGCAGAATTTGGCAGAAGTGTTGGATATGGGCAAAACACAGCCGCTGGCATTTCTGTTTTATGCGGCTTCAGATCGCGCTTCACTTGATTTTGTCGCAACGATGGAGCGACTTGCTGCAAAATATGCGGAGCAGTTCATCCTGGCGAAGGTTAATTGTGAAACGGAACAGATGATTGCAGCGCAATTTCGTATTCAGGCATTGCCGACCACCTATCTTTTTAAAGATGGCGCGCCGGTAGACGGTTTTCAGGGCGTGTTGCCGGAAGCGGAATTGGAGCAACGTTTGCAAGTGATTTTACCGAAAGAGGATGAAATTAAATTTAACCAAGCGTTGGATTATTTAGCAGTAGAAAATTATGAGCAGGCATTGCCGTTGTTAAAACAGGCGTGGGAACTTTCCGATAAGAAGAACAGTGATGTCGCACTGTTATATGCTGAAACCTATATTGCAATGAAAAAGGTTGAGCCGGCACAGGAAATTCTGAATCAGATTCCAATACAAGACAGGGATAGCCGTTGGCAAGGTCTGCAATCACAAATTGAACTCTTAATTCAAGCAGCAGATACACCGGAAATTCAGCAATTACAACAGGATTATCAAAAAAATCCGACAGCGGAAATAGCGATTAAATTGGCAGTACAACTGCATCAGGCAAATCGCAATGAAGAGGCGTTGAATTTATTATTATCAATTTTACAAAAGGATCTGAATGCCGAAGAGGGCGAGGTGAAACGTCAGTATTTGGCGATTTTATCCGCTTTAGGCAATAGTGATCCGTTAACGAATAAATATCGTCGGTTAGTGTATTCATTGTTATATTAACGACGTTTTTGTAAGAACAAGAGTAGAGGCAAAAAATGGAAACAAAACATAGTAAATTATTAATTTTAGGTTCCGGTCCGGCAGGTTATACGGCTGCAATTTATGCAGCGCGAGCAAATTTAAAACCGGTATTGGTAACCGGCTTACAGCAAGGCGGACAATTAACTACAACCAATGAAATTGAAAATTGGCCGGGTGATGCAGGTGAAACCACCGGCCCTGAATTAATGCAAAGAATGTTGGAACACGCCGAAAAATTTGAGGCAGAAATTGTGTTCGATCATATCAATAAAGTGGACCTTTCCAAACGGCCATTCACTTTATATGGTGATAGCCAAACTTTCACTTGTGATGCCTTAATTATTGCGACCGGCGCTTCAGCAAAATATTTAGGCTTACCATCGGAAGAGGCTTATAAAGGTCGTGGTGTGTCGGCTTGTGCCACTTGTGACGGTTTCTTTTATCGCAACAAACCGGTAGCGGTAATTGGGGGAGGCAATACTGCCGTAGAAGAGGCGTTATATTTAGCTAACATCGCTTCCACTGTGCATTTAGTGCATCGCCGCGATGAGTTTCGTAGCGAAAAAATTCTGTTAGATCGCCTAATGAAAAAGGTGGAAGAGGGAAAAATTGTGTTGCACACTAACCGTACTTTAGCAGAAGTTTGCGGTGACAATATGGGCGTTACTCATTTGCAGTTAAAAGATACGCAATCCGAACAGCAGGAAACTTTAAGCGTAGACGGTGTTTTTGTTGCGATTGGTCACGCGCCGAATACCGATATTTTTGCCGGTCAATTGGCATTAAATAATGGTTATATTGTGGTGAAATCAGGGTTGCAAGGCAATGCCACCGCAACTTCGGTTGAAGGCGTATTTGCTGCCGGCGATGTGATGGATCAACATTATCGTCAGGCAATCACTTCAGCAGGAACCGGCTGTATGGCAGCGTTGGATGCGGAACGTTATCTTGATGCCCAACAAGCGAAAGGTGCTTAATGATGTTATTCCCCTCAATTTTTTGAGGGGATTTTGTTTCTCTTTTTGTCTTTAAACCATTATGGAAAAATCACGCCAAAAACAATTACAAAACTGGTTAAAACAGCAAAATAAACTGATTCGCAAGCCTTTAAGACTAAACCTTCTATTTGCGATTATTTCAACAATTCTCTTAGTTGTTCAAACTTGGTTATTAGCAGGATTACTGCACGATCTCATCATTGCGCAGTTGCCACGAGAACAGCTGCTGCCTTCATTTATCGCTTTGCCGATTATTTTTTTGGTCAGGGCCGGGTTGCTTTATGCGCGAGAGAAAGTCGGTTTTTACAGCGGACAACGGTTGCGTCGGCATTTACGCCAACAGATTTTAACTAAATTGCAGCAAGTCGGTCCGGCCACATTGTCTTATAAGCCGGTAGGTAGCTGGGCAACGTTGGCATTGGAGCAGGTAGAGAATTTGCATAACTTTTATGCGCGTTATTTGCCTCAGCAATATTTGGCAGGGGCGGCACCATTGATTTTATTAATTGCTATTTTCCCGGTGAATTGGGCGGCAGGCTTGATTTTATTGTTGACCGCGCCGTTGATTCCAATTTTTATGGCGTTGGTCGGCATTAAGGCGGCGGAAGCAAATCAGCGTAATATCACCACACTTTCCCGTCTGAGCGGTCAGTTTTTGGATCGTTTACAAGGATTGGAAAATTTGCGTATTTTTAACCGCACACAACAACAGACGGAACAAATCGAAGACAGTACTGAAGATTTTCGTGAAACAACGATGGATGTGTTGAAAATTGCTTTTCTCTCATCAGCGGTACTTGAATTTTTCACTTCAATTTCAATTGCTTTGACAGCGGTTTATTTCGGGTTTAGTTATTTAGGTCAAATTGAATTCGGTAGTTATGGCACAGGCGTAACGCTGTTTGCTGGCTTTTTTTGCTTGATTTTAGCGCCCGAATTTTATCAGCCATTGCGTGATCTCGGCACTTATTATCACGACAAAGCGGCAGCAATCGGGGCGGCGGATACGATAGAAGAGTTCCTTTCTCAAGATTTTTTAATCGCACAGCAAGGAGCGGAAACCATCAATGGCAGCTCAATTCATATTGAGGCTAAAGCGTTAGAGGTGTTGTCACCGGACGGTAAGGCTTTGACGAAACCGTTAACTTTCACGATTAATGCTGGAGAAAATATTGCATTGGTCGGGCAAAGTGGAGCCGGAAAAACCTCGCTAATGAATGTATTGTTGGGATTTTTGCCTTATCGAGGAAGTTTATTGATTAATGGTATTGAACTGAATCAACTGGATCTAAATGCGTGGCGGCAGAAATTGGCTTGGGTGGGGCAAAACCCATTGTTGTTGCAAGGCACAATTCGCGAAAATTTAGCTCTTGCTGATCAAAAAGCCAGTGATGAACAACTTAAATCCGCATTGCAACAGGCTTATGTTGAAGAGCTGATCCCTTTGTTGGACAAACCGTTACAGGACGGCGGTCTCGGGGTTTCGGTCGGACAGGCACAACGTTTGGCAGTAGCTAGAGCGTTATTGAAGCAGGATACGCCATTATTGTTGTTGGACGAGCCGACCGCCAGTTTGGATGCCCGTTCTGAAAATCAGGTGTTGAACAGCTTGCAACAATTAGGTAAAGCGAAAACCACATTGATGATTACCCATCGCATTGAGGATTTGAAGCAGTCCGATGGCATTTTAGTGATGCAAGCAGGAGAAATTGTGCAACAAGGACATTTTGCTCAATTACAACATCAAGGCTTTTTTGCTGAATTATTGGCACAACGACAAACGGAAGTGAATTAAGGATAAAGTGATGCGATCATTATTACCATTTTTAGCGATGTTTAAACATTCGCCGGCACGTTTGATGTTAGGCATTATTTTGATGCTGACCGGTTTGGCGGCGAGTATTGGTTTATTAACCCTTTCCGGCTGGTTCTTAGCTGCAGCGGCTATTGCCGGCGTGTCGTTAATGTTTAATTTTTTCTATCCTTCTGCCGGAGTAAGGGGATTGGCGGTTGGACGTACGGTGGCACGTTATTTTGAGAAAATAGTAACCCACGATGTGACCTTTGAAATTTTGGCAAAATTACGTGTAATGATTTTTTCCAAAATTATTCCGTTAAGTCCGGCAGTGTTGAGCCGTTATCGTAATAGCGAATTATTGAATCGGTTAGTGGCGGATGTGGACACGCTGGATACCCTTTATTTACGGCTGTTTGCACCGTTCGTCAGTGCAGTTTTGATGATTGTTTTTATCGGCATTGGCTTGAGTTTTCTCGATAAAACCATTGCCTGTTTTATTGCCGGCACGCTTTTATTGTTATTAGTGGTGTTACCGACCATTTTTTATCGTTTAGGCAGAAAGTTCGGGGCAAAATTGACGGCAACCCGAGCGCAATACCGCAGTCAATTTGTTGAATATATCCAAGCTCAAGCTGAATTATTGCTGTTTAATGCCAGCGATAATTTAAAACAACAATTAGCAACAACAGAAAAAAGTTGGTTGCAATATCAACAAAAAGAGGCACAGTTATCAGGATTGTCCAGTGCGATTTTGTTGTTTATCAATGGCTTAATGATTGTTTGCACATTATGGATGGCGGCAGCAACGCCAATGGGCAATGATGAATTTAAATTGGCATTGATTGCCTTGGTCACTTTTTCTGCGTTAGCCTCGTTTGAAATTTTAATGCCGATTGGTGCAGCATTCTTACACTTAGGGCAGGTTATTGCTTCGGCGGAACGTGTCAATGATATTATTACGCAGCAGCCGTTAGTCACATTTGACGGCAAACTTGAACAAATCAACCTAAGCCACACAGATAAATTATTAACATTTCAAGATGTTCATTTTCATTATCCGGATCGTACCGAACAGGCGTTATCAGGCATTAATCTCACTTTCACCTCACAACAAAAAATAGCCATTTTGGGAAAAACCGGTAGTGGTAAATCAACATTATTGCAGCTTCTGATTCGTAATTATGATGCAACACAGGGGCAAATTTTGTTGGCAGGTAAACCGATAGCGGCTTATAGTGAGCCAACATTGCGTTCACAGATGATCCTACTGACACAACGTGTTCATATTTTTAGTGATACGTTACGTCAAAATTTGTTATTGGCAAATCCTAATGCCGATGATCAAAAGCTTAATGAGGTGATTAAGCAAGTGGGGTTAGAGTATTTGCTTGAACAAGAGCAGGGGTTGGATAGCTGGCTTGGTGATGGTGGCAGAACGTTATCTGGTGGGGAACAACGCCGTTTGGGCATTGCACGAGTTTTATTATCATCTGCCCCGATAATTTTATTAGATGAACCGACGGAGGGCTTGGATCGTGAAACGGAACGTCATATTCTTGCCCTGTTATTGCAACATTGTCGAGATAAAACATTGATTATGGTTACTCATCGATTAAGTGGTTTGGATCAATTTGATCAACTTGTGGTTATGGATAATGCTCAAGTGGTTGAGCAAGGTGATTTCCAAACGTTGGCAAGTCGTCAGGAAACCATTTTTTATAAATTATTAAACCGAATTAATGAAAATTAAATAATGCTAAAAGGCGCGTACCAACGCGCTTTTTTGTTACTGGGAGCTTGGTATGAAACAAATAGCGTGGATAAACGGTTATACGATACAGATTATTTCGGCACTTGCTGCCTTATTACACGATTTAGGTAAGTCCAGTGTAGGTTTTCAAGAAAAATTAAAACCAAATTCTATTTTTTATGCGGATCAATATCGCCACGAATGGATCTCGGTTAGACTATTTGAGGCTATGATTCAAGGATGTGACACCGATGAAAAGTGGCTTAATCGTTTGGCTAATTGGAATGAATATCAGAAAAATCATCCTCACTGGTTGCAAAGTTTAAAAAAAGAATCTCAATCACCTAAAGTAGGTGGGTTTAGAGAATTGCCACCTTTGGCACAAGCGTTAATTTGGTTAATTGCTTCGCACCACAGAGTAGCATTTTTAGCAAAAGTTGAAAAAGACAGAACAGAATTAAAAAAATTTTGGGAGAAAAGTGTCCCAGATACATTATCTCGCTTTTATAATTTATTATCCGCTAGTAAAGGATGGTTATTTAATGAGAATAGCAAACATCCCGACCCTAATCAGTTTTGGACATTTTCGCACTTGGCGTCCGATAGTTTGCTTTGGCAAAAGGCTATGCAGCGCTGGGCAAATAAGGCGTTACAGCATTTGCCGTTAACAGAAATGTTAAAGAGTGTAGATAATATTTCCGACCCATTTATTTTATTACTTTCAAGATTATCGCTAATTACTGCCGATCATCATTATTCTTCATTAACAGCTAACCCTCAATTAGGCGATCAAAATTTTCCATTATGGGCAAATACCAATGCGGAAGGACAACGCAAGCAGCATCTTGATGAACACTTAATTGGCGTATGTCAGAGTGCTGTACGTTTTGCACATTTATTACCGAAATTAAGATCATCATTACCGGCGTTAAAGCATAAAGCTTTTAACAAGCGTAATAATATTGATCGTTTTCAGTGGCAAAATCGTGCATTTGATGTGGCAAAACAATTACGACCTTTGACAGAACAGCAAGGCTTTTTTGCGGTTAATATGGCGAGTACAGGTTGTGGTAAGACTATAGGAAATGCTCGGATTATGTATGCTTTATCAAATCCGGAAGTTGGTGCCAGATTTACTATTGCATTAGGTTTAAGAGTGTTAACGTTGCAAACCGGTAGTGCTTTGAAAGAAAAGTTGAAATTGGATGATGATCAAATTGCTGTATTAGTTGGTGGGGAGGCGGTAAACCGCTTATTTTCACTTTCACAAGAAAAGAGAGGCAGTGAATCAGCAGAAGAGTGGTTAGACACTATGCAAATTGACGGCGGGTTTGTTACAGAAAATGCGGTTGAGAACATAGCTGAATTTAAGACGTTATTATCTAGTGAAAAAGCGAGCAATCTACTGCAAACACCGCTGGTTACTTGCACCATAGATTATTTAATGAATGCGAGCGAATGTTTACGCGGCGGTAACCATATTGTGCCGATATTACGCTTGTTGAGTGGTGATCTTATTTTGGATGAACCTGATGATTTTGATCAAAATGATCTTCCTGCACTTAGCCGGTTAGTGCATTTGGCAGGGCTGTTCGGCAGTCGAGTATTACTCTCTTCAGCAACATTAACCCCAGATCTAATCAGTGGTTTATATGAAGCCTATCAGTCAGGGAGAAATATCTGGAATCATAACAACCAGTTAGCTCAAAATTCAGTATGTTGTGCTTGGTTTGATGAATTTTCGCAGCAAACTTTTTCGTGTAGTGATGTCCCTATTTTTAGAGAACAACATCAAAAGTTTGTTGAAAAAAGAATTGAGAAGTTAAAACAACAGCCGGTAAGACGCAGTGCTAATGTTTTATCATTGCCTGATGTTAAAGGAGGAGAAAATCAGACATTAGATTGGGCATTGTTAGCAGAATATTTAATCAAGCAAGCAGAAGATTTTCATAAAACATTTTTTACTGAAGATAATGATTCCCATAAAAAAGTCAGCATAGGATTAATTCGATTCTCTAATATTCGCCCTATGATTCCAACTATTATGGCTATGTTGCAACAGCAATGCGCAGAAAATACAGAAATCCATATTTGTTGTTACCATTCACGTCAGTTATTACTGTTGCGTAATCGTTTAGAGCAAAGCTTAGATAAATTATTAAATCGTTACGACCCGCAAGCGATTTTTAATCAACCAGAAATTAAAATTGCTGTAGAAAATAGCGACATTGAAAATCATATTTTTATTGTTGTTGGAAGCCCTGTGACTGAGGTGGGGCGTGATCACGATTACGATTGGGCAATTATAGATCCTTCATCAATGCGTTCTGTGATTCAATTAGCCGGGAGAGTCTGGCGACATAGAACAGAAAAAATGGCGGAAACTGCTAATATCGCTTTATTGCCGAGCAATTGGCGTAGATTAGCAAATAGTGCAGAAAAAGGAGAATATCATCCTATCTTTTATCATCCTGGATTTGAAAGTAATGAGGATAGACTAAATTCTCACTTAATAGTAGATCTGATAACAACAGAACAACGCCAAAAAATAGATGCTATTGCTCGTATTGGTTTTGTTGAACATTCAGAGAGTACAATTCATCAGACATTAACGGAGTTAGAGCATAGTGTTATGGCTAAGATGTTCCATAACGAAAAGACAAATTATATCAATGGTTATTGGCGTACAGAAAATGCGAAATTGACTTCGCATTGTTCGCTTGTAGCACCTTTTCGTCATTCAAAACAGCCTATGGAAGACTTTGTTTGCTTGCCGGATAAGGAAAGCGATTGGCATTATGCGTTTGCATATAGTGATAAAGCTTACCAAGATCTTTTTTCTTGTGTAAAAGAGCGGCATCGTTTTTGTTATCAACCGATAAAAACAACCAATCCCCGAATTGATCTGACCCCGAAAAGTTAGACTGTTATTTTAAGGACTGAATTCTGTATTGAACAGGGCTCAGTCCATTTAATTTTAATTGTATTCTTTCCTCATTGTAATAACGAACATATTCTTTGATAACAGATTCAAGTTCTTCAATG
>NZ_KB903760.1 GCF_000379785.1 Gallibacterium anatis DSM 16844 = F 149
TAGTTGGCGCAGTAACTGTACCCGCAACATCCACATCCGCTGTGCCACTGACATTGAGCTCTTGATTTAAGGTAGTTGTACTATTAGCACCTAAGGCGACTGTACCTGAGTTTGCAGTCAGGTTAGTTGCGTTAGTCGTACCTGTTGAGCTGAATGTACCACCTCTGACGTTAATATCAGTAATCGGAGAAGTCTCAGTCCCTAATGAACCTGCATTCTCTAATTTACCATCAGCTTTAATATTTATCTCTGTGCTGGTTACTGTACCACTATTAGTCAAGGCTGCTGTATTTGGAATGCCATTGTCTTCATTACCTACATTTAAGGTATCACTCTCTAAGGTTGCTCCTTCTGCAACGCTCACTGCTCCCGCGTTGATATTGGTCGTTTTAACATCAGTTTTACCACCTGTAACGTTTACTGCGCCACCATCTACTGTTAAGTCTTTTGCGATCGTTAATGTACCTGTGGTATCAACTTGTCCATCCGGTCCTTTAACAGTAACGCTACCTGTAGTTACAGTACCTTTGTTATCTAGTTTCGCACTACCAGTCCCCCCTTGCTCATCACCAACAGTTAAATTGTTTGCGACCGTTAAAGACTTACCTGTATTAACACTAATTACACCATCTTGGATATTGGTGTTACCGATAGTGTTAGTTGCATCTAAGGTTAACGTACCGCTACCCGTTTTGTTCAATGTACCGCTTCCAGTGAATGCGGCATCGGTTTCTTGTGCCACTGTACCGCTCGCAACATTAGCATTCCATGTACCATCAACTGTTACTGTATCTGGAGCTGGAGTGGTTTTAAAGTTCTGGAAAAGCACATCGCCATCAACTAGATTAGTCGTTAACACTCCATTCTCATCTACATTTACTGTAGCTAATTTATCATCCGAACCTGTCGTAGATTTAATATTACCAACCGTTGCTGTACCGTTGACCGTAAATAAACCGTTATTAATTTCTACATCGCCATGACCTGCGGTTTGTAATTGACCGTTAACCGTCAATTTGGCTTGATTATCTGCATTGTAAGCTACATTGCTATCAATCAACACATCGCTGGTGCCGATAATGCTACCGCCGTTGGCAATATCCAATGTACCGTTAGAAACAGTCGTTTTACCGGTGTAAGTATTGGCTTTAGTAACAGTTGTTGTACCTATACCTGCTTGGGTTAAGTTACCTGCTCCTGTAACGTTGTTATCTAAGATATAGCTATCTGAACGGTTGATCTGTAAATTTGCCCCTGAACTTACAGTAACAGTACCATTACCAATGTCGCCCGAGGTACTACCATTCCCCACTTGCAATGTGCCTGAGTTAATTGTGGTTGTCCCTGTATAAGTGTTATCTTTTGTAACGATAGTTGTACCATTACCTGCTTGTATTAGGTTGCCATCACCTGTAACAGTGTTATCTAAAGTATAATTATCTGAACGATTGATTTTTAGAGTGGTATTGGCATCTGTTGTTACAGTGCCATTACCGATATCACCGGTAGTACCGCCATTACCGACTTGTAAAGTACCGCCGTGGATTTCCACATCACCGGTAAAGCTGGTATTATTATTGGTAACGATTGTTGTACCTGTATTGTTAGCTAATTGACTAATTTTTCCACTACCTGAAATCGCATTATCTAAAGTGAAATTATTGCTGCCGTGATCAAGTGAGAGAGTCGTACCTTCAGATAAAGCAATCTCACCACTACTAGCTGTACCCGTTGCATTACCATTTCCTAATTGCAACTCGCCACCAGAAACCGTTGTTCTTCCTGTGTAGGTATTATTTGCCCCCAAAATTAAGGTACCACTGTCCTCTTTAGTTAAGCCCCCACTTCCTGAAATAACGCTTTTTTCATCTAATGTTAATGTTTTGGTATCAGCTACACCAATCGTTGAATTTGCATTTAAAACAATTGGGTTAGCGCCTGATGTAGTAGTAACAATACCTGTTTCACTAGCAGTAAGTTTTCCACCATTAAGAGTTAAGACAGAATTAGTTAAAGTTAGACCATTAGTTAAATCTAATTCCCCACCTGCATTGAGGGTTGCCGATGATAAATTGGCAAGTGTCGCATTATTAGTAAATTGTACTTTTGCATTATCTAGAGTTAGTGATGAACTGGAGTAATTGGCATTAATTGTGCTTACTTTATTACTGTTATTATTACTGTTATTGGCAAATGTTAATGTTGATCCAGAAAAATTTCCTTGCTTACTTAAGTTAAAAGACGAGTTATTGCTGACTTTCATTGTTAAGCCATTGGCTTGTCCATGGTAAATGGTATCACTTGAAAGTCGACTATTATTGAAAACGTTAATTGTTGTATTATGACGACTATTATCTTGCCCAATTGCGATTTCAGGTGTTTCAAAAGTTGAGTTATCTAATGAAAATAAACCTGGACTGCTTTCCCCTAAAACGAGCAACTTTAACTTTAATCCTTGTGTATTCTCATTTTTTTGAATAGTAGAATTATAGAAGTATAATGATTGCTGAAGGTCACTGTTTCTCTTCTTACCGGGACCATAATCATAGAGAGTACCTACTTTTATTGTTGAGAAGTCGTTCTTGCTATTAAATCTTTCTTGTACTTTCTGTTTAAAGTCGTCAAAACTGGTGATATTGCGTGCTTCTACTAAAGCTGAAACAGTCTCATAGACAGAATTAATATGTAAGTTAGTATTAAAAATACCAATCCCAGCACCGTTTTGATTATTCTCCCAGTTTATATCAACAGCAAAAATATTTTGAATAGAAAGGGTTAAAAGAGAAACAACAAATATACCCTTTTTATATTTTTTCTCGCTATTTTTTAATTGTCTACTGGACTTTGTTTTCCCCTTAGAAGTGGCTAATTCTGAAACACATTGCCATACGCCTAATGTTGCATTCCAAACAACACGGTAAATTTTATTCATATAATGCTCCTTTAGGATTAAAAAAGATTCTTTAAGTAAAGATCACAATTTGCAATTACAAATCGTCAAAATCACGTTTATTTACCACTTGACATCCTCCCCACCATAAAGGACGGGGATTCCTACTAGCTCCCACACTTTTTGTGCGGGCTACTCTCGGTGGGTTCTTGTTGCTGACTTCTAATGAAGTTCACTTCACAAGCTCTACGGACATGTCCTGCCCTGACATTTTATTACGCGTG
>NZ_KB903761.1 GCF_000379785.1 Gallibacterium anatis DSM 16844 = F 149
GGAAAGAATACAATTAAAATTAAATGGACTGAGCCCTGTTCAATACAGAATTCAGTCCTTAAAATAACAGTCTAACTTTTCGGGGTCAGATCAGTTATCGGGCGTGGCTGTTAAGCCAATGAGATAGGCATCGAAATAGTCCAACACTTGCCGCCATAGGTTATAAATGGAGCGGTGGCATTCATCAATAAAGATAAAATCAAAAAATTCAGGTGGTAAATCGGCTTGATAGGCTACGGGCAAGGGTTCTTTTAAACGGTGTTCCCATTCTTCCAGATCGGTGCTGTCTTCGGGAATGTTGAGTTCTTCGCCTTTGAGCAAGGAATACATTCGCTGAATGGTGCAAATGCAAATTTCCACACCTTTTGGAATGCTCGGCGATTTGATCACTTGAGTGTTATAGAGTTCGGTGAATTTGCGGTTGTCGTCAGGCGGGGTAAATACCAGCATTTCTTGCTCGGCTTGCTCGCCTAGATTGACGGTGTCCACCAAAAACAAAATCCGCCGTTTGCCCGTGTATTTGAGCAGGCGATACATAATGCTAATGGCGGTGTAGGTTTTGCCCGATCCTGTTGCCATTTGAATTAAGGCACGGGGTAAATCTTTTGCCAATGAGGTTTGCATATTTTCAATAGCGGTGAGCTGGCAATCACGCAAGCCAAGATCGACAGCGGGCAAATGCTCGGGGTTGAGCGGCGGTATGGCTTTGAGCTTAGCACGCAGGGTATCTTTGCCCTCACCTGCCCATTTTTGTAGGGTTTCGGGGCGGTGAAAATGAAAAACTTCTCTCGCTCTTGGGTTCGGGTCATTACGGTTGGTAAAACGAGTAATCACGCCTGTGCTTTCGTATAAAAACGCAATTTCCGCTTGGGAAATGTATTTCAATTGGCTTGTAGCATAGCGTGCGGTTTGCTCTTCCACCGTGTTGAGCTTATTCCCGAATTGTTCTTCTTTAGCTTCAATAATGGCAACAGGCTCTCTATCTACAAACAGCAAATAATCCACCGGACCTGTATCAGTTGGGTATTCACGCACCGCTACGCCCAAACTGTTGTTTGGATTAAAATTCTTCAACGATTGCACTGCCCAGCCCGCTTGTTGCAATTTTTGGTCAATCAAATCACGGGCTTGCTGTTCGGGGTGTTGGTTGTGGGCTGTCTGCTGAACCATCGCTATTTCCTAGATAATTTCTTGAATTTATTTATAAAAAATCGTTGCACAAACATTTGAATTATATTTAATCCCGTGATGCGATGCAATTCTTTAATCCCTCACACCAAATAATCATAATAAAGCCTTTGTGAATTTGATGATTAAAAAAGGATGAAAAAACACCGCACTTTTTTATGCCATTCTTCCCCAAATTATTGAATTTTATTCACAACCTTATCCAATAAAACCCCACTAATCATCGCTGTGCAAAAACCTTATACTAACCGCCTCAAGCCTATTGATTTATCAGGAAAAAATAATGAAATCAAAATTTAAACACACCCTCATTCTTTCCGCCGTGTTGGCATTTACCGCCTACGCCTTTGCCAGCCCGATCAGCATTGAAAAACAAGGCAGTTTTACGGTGGGTGGGCGTTATGTTACCCACGAGGGGCAGTTTAACCAACGGAATTTTCTCTCCCCCAATGGGCAGCGTGCCTATGGCGATTTTGCCTATGTGAACTATCAAATTCCCGTGAATGCGAAAAAATATCCGCTGATTTTCCAGCACGGCGGTGCACAATCCAAACGCACTTGGGAAAGCACGGTAGACGGTCGAGAGGGCTTCAACACCTTGTTTTTACGCAAAGGCTATTCGGTGTATTTGCTGGATCAACCACGCAGTGGCGAAGCCAACCTCTCCACCCAAGCCCTCGACCCTGCCACCCCTTGGGCGAGCAACCCGATGTATGGCGACAAAACCTTTTATATCCTCTCCCGCGTTGGGCATTTTGACGCACAAGACAAGCCCGTGCCAAACGCCCAATTCCCCGCAGGCGAAGCCAACTATCAAGCCTTCCAACAAAGCTGGTCGGTTGGCTCAGGGCCTTTGGACAACGAGTTAAACGCCGATGTTCTCGCCAAACTTGTCAATCAAACCGATGGCGCAGTTTTGGTAACCCACTCAATGGGCGGCACGCCGTTTATCTTCCCCGAAACGGAAATGCCTAAGATCACAAAAGCACGTTTTGAACACTTATCTGCCACTGCAATGGGTGTGCCAATGGACGACTTTTTAAAACTCACCCAAATCCCCATCGTGCTGTATTATGGCGATTACATCAAACTCGGCTCAAACAACGTGGGTGAAGACAAATGGGGCACAGAAATGGCAATGGCACAGCAATTTGTCGATACCATCAACCGCCACGGCGGCGATGCCACGCTGGTACACTTGCCAAGCATCGGCATTAAAGGCAACTCCCATTTCCTAATGGGCGAAAAAAACAACCAACAACTCGCCGACCTCGCGGCACAATGGTTAAAAGAGAAAGGCTTAGATCGCTAAGGTAAAAAGTGTGCTGAAAAACCACCGCACTTTTAGGCTATGTAGTGGTACACTAATTTTGCAGTCCTCAATAGGTGGTAAACTATCACAAAAAGAGGATATTAAGATGAGAAGAACATTTAGCCCGGATTACAA
>NZ_KB903762.1 GCF_000379785.1 Gallibacterium anatis DSM 16844 = F 149
CAAGCAGTTTTCTTTGTATAGATTTCTTTAGTTTACAATTGGTTATCTTCATTTTTGTAGCTTAGCATAAGTGCTAATCTACTTCAGCCCCAAAAGGAATTAAAGCGTTTTAACCCAATGAACGAAGCGTTTAATTTCATTTTTAATGCAATGTCGTTCTTTATAAGTAAAAAGCGCAAAAAGTAATGTATTAAAAAAATAAAGCTGGCGTTGGTTAAAGGTGTAATTGAACAAGGTAAATGAAGGATTGTCGCTTAATAAGATGATATTCAACCAAACAATTACAGCAAAAATCGACCAGTTAAGGATAAATATGAGAAATCGTAAAAATCGTGTAAGCATTGCGTACCTCGCAGCGTTATTTTGTTTTATCGCGTTTGTGTTGGTGCAGTTAATTTTAGCATAACGAAAGGTGGTGTGTATGAATCAAAACATTAAGAGTTCTGTCAATAACTGTACGGAGCAAAATTTAAACAATTATCAAGAGGAGGTATGTTCGGGTGAAAAAATAGACGATGTAAGTGATGAAGAACGTTTGTCGGCGTTGATAAGCCGCAAACGTGATTGGTTATTGAGTAAGAAAATTCGTTTGACTGATGATCAGTTTGTTTATTTGGCAAAACATCGGCGCATCAGAATCAGTAAAATGGAGGTGTTATCTTGCGAAATGGATGAATTGCGGATTTTGCAGAGTAGGTTTTGAGGTGTGAGATGGTAGAAGTGAAGGAAAAGCTATTAATGGAACAGGTATCTAATCAAGCGTTATTCGAGAAATTGCAGGCGGTAGAAGCGTTATTGCTACAGCAAAAAGAAACGCTAACAGAAGATAGTAAAGAGCTTTGGACAGTAGCGGATATTGCGGCTTATTTTAAGTTAAGCGAGCGACATATTCGGGGTGCAGTGATTGTTGATCCGCTTTTTCCTCGTCCGGTAGAAATTCCGTCACAACGAGATATTCGCAAGAGAAGCTCAAGTTTGCGCTGGATTGCAGGCGACGTAGTGCGATATGCAGAGCGGAAAAAGGCGAGGAGAGTTTGACAGTTTTATGTTGTCGGGTTAGGATAGCCGCACTTACTTTCCAAAAGCAGTGTCCGCTCCGATAACAGCGTTTTTAGTAAAACCTGATTCCCACAAAAGGAGTGTATTTTTTGATGTTTACTGAATCTGAATATAATTCAATTCCACATCAATTTGCCCAATTTACTGTGTCACAAATTGATTATATTATCGACTTTTCGGCTGATAGTAACATTATTTCGACTCTATTTGTATTAGATAAGAAAATTGAAGATTTGCTAAAAGGGCATAACACATACAGTGTAAAATTTGGTGTAAAAGCCTATTATGAAAGCAGCGATCCTAATGTAGATTTATATGCACCACCAATTAATCATAATTTTAAAAAGAAAGATATTCAGCAATTAAAAGAACAGCTTGAAATGTTATTATATAAACATTACTTAATCTATCAGCCTGAATGTTATTTTTTTATTGCAGAACGCCCTTCGTTAAGCAGAATGTATCAAAAAATGTGCGACAATCGACATCCACTTATGATAGACTTTAAACCAGTAGGGCAACTAGGTGATAATGCAGATTGCTTTATTATAAAAACCCCCAACTATAAGGAGTGATGTTTTATGGCAGAAACAAAACCGAGTGCAAAAGAATTAAAACGTCAAGCAATGCTTGCTTCACGTTTAGCTTACCAAAAAGCGAAAACAAAATAAGTTCCAAAAGCCACAGGATAATGTGGCTTTTTTATGTGGAGTCGCACTAATCCAGCAATTTAACCACATCAACCATATTCGGGGCGTAGTAGGTATTAAGTAAAATTTTAATATCTCTATGCCCTGATATTTTTGCAAGCGTCATTACATCGACTTTTTTCGCTAAACGAGTTAACGCCTCGCGGCGAGTGTCGTGGAAATGTAAGTTTGCATTATCTAATGCTGCTTTTACTTTTAACTTTCGGAAATTGGCATCTAGTTGTGCTGGCTTTAGTTGGAAAATGAGATCAGTATCATCAGTTTTTATTTTTTCCATTTGTTGAATAATTTCCATTGCCACTGATGACAATGGAATATCTCTAGGGTGTCCGTTTTTAGTTTGTGGTAGGTGCAATAGCCGTTTATCCATTTTGAGATCTTGCCATTTTGCATTGCAGATTTCTCCATCCGCATTCCAGTTTCTATTGCGAATAACATTGCTGCGGCAGTTATTTCATCTCGTGAGTATAGTAGGTTGTCACTGTTGTAATCTGCGGCGGATACTAAAGATTTGATTTCAGATTCTTAAAAACGCCTTGTCCTTGATAGCAGTGATCTGACCCCGAAAAGTTAGACTGCTATTTTAAGGACTGAATTCTGTATTGAACAGGACTCAGTCCATTTAGTCTTAATTGTATTCTTTCCTC
>NZ_KB903763.1 GCF_000379785.1 Gallibacterium anatis DSM 16844 = F 149
TGTGAGTTTCGTTTCAACTATGGGACACCATCTCAACAGCTCAAAATCCTGCGGAAATGGTGTCAGATTTAACGCTAATCTACTTCAGCCCCTTATTTTTTACTTGTTGTAATGCCTTTTCGCTTAAAAAGACGAGGGAGGAGAAATAATTCACTTTGCTGAATCGGGCGTAAATATAGAAATGAAAAGTTAGCTTAAAATTAGTGCATTCAGCGCTTCAATTTGGTGTTATGCGTTAAAGCGTGTAAAATGCAAAGATTATTTTGCAGAACATTCAACCTGAGGAAATTATGAGTCATTCAGAAACGACAGAGATAAAACCAACCAATTTTATTCGCCACATTATTGATGAAGATTTAGCGCAAGGAAAACATCAATCCGTTCATACCCGTTTCCCACCGGAACCGAATGGTTATTTGCACATCGGGCACGCAAAATCAATCTGCCTTAATTTCGGCATTGCAGAAGATTATCACGGTCTTTGTAACTTGCGTTTCGATGATACCAATCCGGTGAAAGAAGATGTGAGTTACGTTGATTCAATTAAACGTGATGTTGAGTGGCTCGGTTTTAAATGGGATGGTAAACTGCGTTATGCATCTGATTATTTTGATCAGCTTTATGGTTATGCGATTGAGTTGATTAAAAAAGGCTTGGCATATGTGGATGAGCTTACACCGGAACAGATGCGTGAATATCGCGGCACTTTGACCGAGCCGGGTAAAAACAGCCCTTATCGTGATCGTTCCGTAGAAGAAAATTTAGCATTATTTGAAAAGATGAAAAATGGCGAATTTGCGGAAGGAACAGCTTCGCTACGTGCGAAAATTGATATGGCTTCGCCATTTATGGTAATGCGTGATCCGGTTTTATATCGTATTAAATTTGCCCATCACCATCAAACCGGTGATAAATGGTGCATTTATCCGATGTATGATTTTACGCATTGCATTTCTGATGCGATTGAACGTATCACTCATTCACTTTGTACATTGGAATTCCAAGATAATCGCCGTTTATATGATTGGGTGTTGGAAAATATTTCGATTGAGCGTCCATTGCCGCATCAGTATGAATTTTCTCGTTTAAATTTAGAAGGCACATTGACCTCAAAACGTAAACTGTTGCAGTTGGTTAATGAAGAGATTGTTGACGGTTGGAATGATCCGCGTATGCCGACCATTTCCGGCTTGCGTCGTCGTGGTTATACACCGGAATCTATCCGTGAATTTTGTCGCCGTATTGGTGTGACTAAACAAGATAACGTAGTCGAATACAGTGCATTAGAGGCTTGTATTCGTGAAGATCTTAATGTGAATGCGCCTCGTGCGATGGCGGTGATTAATCCGTTACGCGTGGTGATTGAAAATTTTGAGGGCGAAGAGTTATTAACTGTGCCGAATCATCCGAATCGTGAGGAGTTAGGCACAAGAACGATTGCGCTGACTAAAGAAATTTATATCGATCAGGCGGATTTCAGAGAAGAGGCCAATAAGCATTATAAACGTTTAGTGCTGGGCAAAGAGGTGCGTTTGCGTAATGCTTACGTGATTAAAGCAGAACGGGTGGAAAAAGATGCGGAAGGTAACATTGTTACTGTTTATTGCAGCTATGATCCTGAAACATTGGGTAAAAATCCGGAAGGACGTAAAGTTAAAGGCGTGATCCATTGGGTGTCCGCAACGAAAAATCATCCGGCGGAATTCCGTTTGTATGATCGTCTGTTTACCGTTTCCAATCCAAGTGCAGAAGAGGATATTTATCAAGCACTTAATCCACATTCATTGGTAGTGAAACACGGTTTTGTCGAGCAGAACTTAATTGATGCCGAACCGGAAAAAGCATACCAATTTGAGCGCGAAGGTTATTTCTGCGCGGATAGCAAAGACAGCCATAAAGAACATTTAGTCTTCAATTTGACAGTGTCTTTAAAAGAGAGTGTGATTATTTAAAACGCATTTAGAATGAATGAAGAAAGGGGACAGATCACAATCTGTCCCTTCAGACTGCTGACAAACCCATCTTTCCAAAATCATTTGATAAAAGTGGGTTTGTTTTTTTACTTTGTCGCTTTTCTCTTGCTTTTCCTTTCAGA
>NZ_KB903764.1 GCF_000379785.1 Gallibacterium anatis DSM 16844 = F 149
AAGGAAAAGCAAGAGAAAAGCGACAAAGTAAAAAAACAAACCCACTTTTATCAAATGATTTTGGAAAGATGGGTTTGTCAGCAGTCTGAAAAACCGTTCAATTTTTTCTTGATTAAAAGCAGTTTTATCGCTGTTTAGGAAATAATCTTTATTATTAAAAAAGACCGTACCATAAATACGCCACATATCATTTTGAAAATTAGGATAATAAAAATTCATTTTCCAACGTGCTTTCGGTGGTGGAAAACTGCCTAACATTAACATTGTGGCATTGGTAGGTAAGAAAGGTTGTAACGGATGTATTTCAATATTTTTCTCTATCATAAATAAGAGCTTAAGACACTATATAAAAGAAAAACTCGCACTAATAAAATTAGCGCGAGTAGTTAAGAAATTGACAATTAAGCAACTAACTGTTTCAAAATACGGCGGATAGGCTCTGCCGCACCCCATAATAATTGGTCACCAACAGTAAATGCGGCTAAGTATTCCGGCCCCATATTGAGTTTGCGTAAACGTCCAACCGGAACACTTAATGTGCCGGTCACTTTTGCCGGTGTTAATTCACGCAATGTGGTTTCTTTGTCGTTAGGAATCACTTTCACCCATTGATTGTGAGAAGCTAAAATCTGTCCGATTTCCGCTAACGGCAAATCTTTTTTCATTTTGATAGTGAATGCTTGGCTGTGGCAACGTAAAGCACCGATACGCACACATAAGCCATCAATTGGCACCGGATTGTCAGATAAACCTAAAATCTTGTTGGTTTCGGCATAACCTTTCCACTCTTCTTTAGTTTGACCACTTTCTAACAATTTATCGATCCACGGAATTAAACTACCACCAAGCGCTGCACCAAAATTTTCTGTTGGGAAATCTTCAGCTCGCATTTTGGCGGTAACTGCACGTTCAATATCTAAAATAGAGGAAGATGGATTTGCCAATTCAGGGGCAACCACATCGTGAAGTTCACCCATTTGCAATAATAATTCACGCATATTTTTTGCACCAGCACCGGAAGCGGCTTGATAAGTTGCCACCGAAACCCATTCAACCAAATCACGTTCAAATAGACCGCCTAATGCCATTAACATCAAACTAACGGTACAGTTTCCGCCGACATAAGTTTTAATGCCATTTTTTAAACCTTGATCAATCACGTGTTGATTAACAGGGTCAAGCACAATAATCGCCTCTTTCTCCATACGCAATGCGGAAGCGGCATCAACCCAATATCCATCCCAACCAGTAGCACGCAATTTTTTATAAACTTCATTGGTGTAATCACCACCTTGGCAAGTTACAATAATCTCTTGTTGCTTTAATGCCTCAAGATCATAAGCATCTAATAAAACGCCAGCAGCTTTTCCGGCATAATCAGGTGCAGGTTGCCCTGCTTGAGATGTGGTAAAAAAAGTAGGTGTGATATTAATAAAATCCTGCTCTTGTTGCATACGCTCCATTAATACAGAACCGACCATACCACGCCAACCAATAAAACCGACTTTTTTCATATTGTACCTCATTAGTTAATTTCAAATGTTCCAACTATAGCGCAACACTTAGCCCTACAATCTGTTGATTTTGTTGATAAATGCTGTGTTTTTAAATAAGCATTAATTAATTACCGCATAATATGAATTAAATCAATAGAAAATACAAAAAATATAAAAATTTTTTAAAAAAGCACTTTCTTATATTAAAAAGAAACAAAAAGTAATAACAAAAAAGAAAATTTTTTGTAAAAATGGAGTTAAAAGCAAGATCTGCAATGACAAATCAATCAAATAGTATTAAACTCGTCAACGCTAGTTATAGATAATAATATTATTTTCCAATGTTATAATTTATCTTATTGGTAGTACAATGATTATGTAAAAAATCTGATTTTTTTAAAATGTAATTTTAGGTGTATTTGGTAAAAAACAGGATAAATTCATTTTGTCGAATGGCTAAAATATGAGTTTTTTCAATAAGTTAAATGAAAATACCCCCCCC
>NZ_KB903765.1 GCF_000379785.1 Gallibacterium anatis DSM 16844 = F 149
AGACTTATCATCTCGATTTCATATTGGAGTGAGGGTGTATTTTTGAGCATAGGCATTTCCTTTTTTCGATATGCCTATTAGATCAAACCTCTAGATGTATGTCTAGAGGTTTGTCAGCAGTCTGAACAACAATGTTGTTATGGTCTGTTTTTTAGCTAATGAAAGTGAAAAATCTGCGCTAATCACGTATTGATGAAGTTTTCAGCATTATTGAATTGATGATTTACCGGACTGAAAACCGCCATAATCATTAATGACCGTCCATTCCACTTGGCGTCCAACAGCGCCTTTCATTACAAAATCGTGACTGGAAAAAGGGGCAAGCATTGCATCCTGTTGAGCATCGCTGCCGGCATTCACTGCGCTGTAAGTAATGTAATAGGGCGTTGGGTTTGTGGCTCGCAAAGCATTTTTCCCGGCAAGTGTTGTTTTTTGCCAAGTCACTTTTTGATAGGCATCTTGCACCGAAATTTTCAGACCTTGCGGACGATAGAAAAATTTTAAACGACTACGTACGGCAAATTGTAGATAATTTTTGTTTTCGCCACGTGGTTTTGGCGGAGTATCCGTGATATTAAGGTAAAAAACAGATTCCCGATCTGCGGGCAACGGTTCGCCGGTGTAATTGATGCGCAATGTCTGACCGGCGTGCTGCTCAACACGGGAAACCGGTGGTGTGATGACAAATGGTACTTTGATGCTATCCGGTGAACTTTTCATATCGCCGTTATCCATCCACGCTTGTACAAGTGAAGGTCGATTGTCATTGTTTGTTAATTGGACATTGATCCCTTTTTCACCGGACGGATAAATAAAACGTGTACCTTGAATAATGATATTGGCATAACTGCCGGAGCTGATTAAAAGTAAGCCTAATGTTAATTTTTTAAGCATAGAAATTTAGTCTTTATTTTTAGTAAGAGAAAATAATATTTTTTATTATTTGATTGATGTTTAAATAAACAAAAATAGGACAATATTTGTTATTGTCCTATAAAAGGTTTATTTATAAACAAGAGTATATTTAATTGTCGCTTCCACATTGCCGGCAGTGACACTATTTGCTTGTGGCGCATAATATTGTGCATAGTAGGATAATACCGGAGCAGACTCGCCTTTAATTTCTTCATAAACCAATTCAGGATCTTTTTGTGCATCTAAAGAAAGAATGTCTTTTCTTAGATCGATCGCTTTTTGGTTTTTATCTAAAATTTGAATTTGTACAGATTTTGCAATTTCTTGTGTACCGCTTTTGGCAGTATTAATTAAATTACCGGTAGCCTGATCGACAATATCGTGCGTGCCTTCAAAATAAACAGTAACGCTGGCAGGATTTTCACTGCTGTTGGAAGTCGGACAGCCTTGTAGTTTGATTTGAAACGGTGTTAAGCCTGCAGTAGAACCGGCTTGAGAAAAGCTGCTGGCACTAACTGTCGGTAAATTAACGGTTTTTTGCGCTTCTCCTTCTGCACGTGCACAAGTAGTGGCCACGACTTTTCCGGTGAAAGTGATTTGTCCGTCATAAGCCATTGCGGATGAGGTGAATAAAGTTGCGCTCAAAAGAAGAGAAAGCGGAATAATTTTTTCATTAGTTTTCCTTAATAAATTTTCTAATTTAGATCCTTAAAAAATGGTACTGCAAAAAAGCGGCGCTATTGTATAGATTTGTTGTTTTTAGATCAATTATTTATTCTTATTTTGTATTTATTTTTTTATTTTAATTAAGTCCATAAAATAATGATAAATTTTTATTTAAAATACGTTTCTTTTTATAAATTGGGGCTGAAGTAGATTAGCACTTATGCTAAGCTACAAAAATGAAGATAACCAATTGTAAACTAAAGAAATCTATACAAAGAAAACTGCTTGA
>NZ_KB903766.1 GCF_000379785.1 Gallibacterium anatis DSM 16844 = F 149
GATCGCCTTATTACTCTTCATAAGCGACAGCACGAGCATTATCAGCTTTTGAAAAAAGCCTTATTACAGCAAATGTTTGTT
This sequence comes from Gallibacterium anatis DSM 16844 = F 149, assembly GCF_000379785.1. Classification (GTDB taxonomy): domain Bacteria; phylum Pseudomonadota; class Gammaproteobacteria; order Enterobacterales; family Pasteurellaceae; genus Gallibacterium; species Gallibacterium anatis. The sequence continues at coordinate 82 of NZ_KB903766.1, forward strand.
TAAGTTTTAAGTTAAAGAATTTATTTTACGGAGTTTTTATGACAACTATCTCAAATATCACCAACCAAATTTGGGCAATGGCAAATGACTTACGCGGCAATATGGACGCCTCAGAATATAAAAATTATATTTTAGGTTTTATTTTCTACCGCTATCTTTCTGAGCATCAAGAAGCTTATTTGCTTGAGAATGGGATTATTACGCCCAAACCACACCAAAGTGCTAATGACGCCTATTTCGAAGCCGTACAACAAGATGGCTTAGAAGATTATTTAAATGATATTGCCAACACCTTAGGTTATGCCATCGCTCCTACAAACACTTGGGCAACGCTAATCCAAAAAATTGAGCAAAATCAGATTGTTCCAAGTGACTATCAAGTACTTGTTGATAATTTTAACCAAAATAGCGAAATTAACCCTGAAGCACAAAAAGATTTCCGCGGCATATTTAGTGATCTTAATTTAAGTGATTCTCGCCTTGGGACTAACACCAATGACCGCACCAAAGCGTTAAATAAAGTAGTGCAGTTGGTTAATGAAGTGCAGTACAAAGACGATAACGGCAGAGATATTTTAGGCGAAATTTATGAAGAACTGATCGGCAAATTCGCTGCAAATGCGGGCAAAAAAGGTGGCGAATTTTATACCCCTCACGCCGTCAGCCAAATTCTCGCTAGAATTGTCACTCAAGATGCTAAAACAGACGATGTGTTCACGGTTTACGACCCAACTTGTGGCTCGGGTTCTTTATTGCTTACTGTAGGGAATGCCTTACCAAATGGCAAAAAAGAGGGAGCAATCAAGTATTACGGACAAGAACTTTCTACCACTACTTACAACTTGGCAAGAATGAACTTAATGATGCATGGTGTCAGTTTTGCCAATATGACATTATCTAACGCCAATACGCTAGAATCCGACTGGCCAGACGGCTTAGATAAAGACGGCATCGACCACCCACGCAGCTTTGATGCGGTGGTCGCCAATCCGCCTTATTCTGCCAACTGGGATAACGCTGAGCGTAAATTAAAAGATCCCCGTTTTTCCGAATACGGCAAACTTGCACCAAAATCTAAAGCGGATTTTGCCTTTATTTTACACAGTCTGTACCACTTAAAAAACAATGGCACAATGGCAATCGTATTACCGCACGGCGTGTTATTCCGCGGCGCAGCAGAAGGACATATTCGCAAAATCTTGATTGAGAAAAACTATATTGATGCGGTCATTGGTTTACCAGCAAATTTATTTTTTGGGACATCTATCCCAACTTGTATTTTAGTGTTCAAAAAAGACCGCACTTCTCGCGATATTTTATTTATTGATGCCAGCCAACACTTTGAGAAAGGCAAAAATCAAAACCATCTCAGCGAACAGCACATTAACGCTATTGTAGAGGCTTATCAAAAACGCGAAAATATTGAGAAATTCGCCCAACTTGCCACCCTAGAAGAAGTGCAAGCTAATGAATACAATCTCAATATTCCTCGCTATGTAGATACCTTCGAAGCAGAAGAAGAAATCGATCTTGATGAAGTGCTTGCCAAAATTGCTGAAGATAAAGCAGAAATTGCTCAACTTGAAGCCGAAATCAACGAACAGTTAAACATTCTTGGAGTTAAATCAATACTTTAATCTATTGATTTATAAGTGAAATTTTTGTTTTTATCATTATTTAAAAGCCATTTAGCCAATTATTCTAAATGGCTTTTTTATCACCAAAAATCCTTACGCTTGGGAAAAGTG
>NZ_KB903767.1 GCF_000379785.1 Gallibacterium anatis DSM 16844 = F 149
TGGGTTTCCCAACTACCAAATGTTCTCGCCCAAATATATTTATCACCTTGCTGAATATTACCTTCACAACGCTCATAAACTCGTGCAAGATTTGCTAAATGTCTGCTGGTATCCGCAACTACTTGGCTACTTGCCCCTGCTAAGGTTGGCAATGATTCTAGCAACGCATTTGCTGCTTGGTGTTTATCACGTATCGTATAGAATAAACGTGATAATTCATCTGCTGGAGAACGTTCAAAGTTTGCATCTAATGCAGCCGCTGCTCCTGCCGCACGACCTAAATTAAAGGCGTTAACCACATCACTTAGCTTAATGTCAGATGCAATAGGCGTCATATCTAATGATTTTCCATCACTAGAAAGAGTTGGTATAAAGTTAAATAACGCACTATTATCTTCATAATCCCTAAAAGGTTTATCTGGGCTTGCGATAGTAAGCGAGTCTGCACTAATAAAGCCTTGGAACTTACCATCTACCAAGTCTTTCTCATTACTTCCCGCAATATCAACAACGAGTTTTCCTTTCGACACATCCGCATTTCCTGTCACGTCAATCTTAGTATAACCATTTGGTGTAGTAATCACATGTAACTCACCTTCAAGCTCTAACCCTTTTAAGGCTGTACCTTGTTTATCTACAGATAATATCGCTTTTGGTTTTACATTCACTTGAGCCTGACCAAGCTTACCACCTTCTGAGATTTGCAATGTGCCATCATTCACATTAACGTTACCAGCAAATGGGTTGTTAGCTTTCACATCAAAGGTACCATCACCTTTTTTGTTAAATGTACCTGTACCACTGATTGGCGCAGAAACAGGTTGTGTTACCGTACCTGAGGCCACATTAAGATTTAACGTACCATTCAAATTGATTGCATCTTTACCACCCGGTGCACTATTAACCCCATCAAAGAGTCGAGTACCATCTGTTGGGTTGAGATTCAATGTCGCATTGTTGACAACATTGATAGTGGATGCCTCATTATCGGAAGCATCAGGACTTACGATGTTAGGTGTTGTCAATGTCGCATTCGGATTCACATTGAGCGTACCACCATTCATTGAAATAGGGTTTGTTGCATCCAATTTACCCGCAGGTGAACCAGAAGCGTCGCTCACATTCAAGGTACCATCATTGGCAATATTCACATCCTTAGCAGCAACTTCACCATTAACATTAACCGTTGCTGGCTTATCATCACTATCACCAACGTTCAATGTATTGGCGTTAAGTTTAGAACCATTATCGACGGTCAATACACCATCATTAGCATTTACGGTACCAAGTGTGTTGGTTGGTGCAGTTAATACTAAACCACCATTACCTTCTTTATTTAAGGTACCTGTACCGGTAATGCCTGCGGTATTCGCTTGAGTTGCGGTATTACCGTCTGCTACATCTACATTTAACTTACCATCGACATTGATAGCATCACCACCTTTAGAGGTATCTAAACCAGCAAATAAAGGTTGATCACCTGTTGGTTTAAGGTTAAGTGTACCTGTGCTGCCTATATTAATTTTAGCATCATCAGCACTTTCCTCTTTTGCAGGATCAGAGGTAATATTTTTCGCATTCAAGGTACCATCAACATTAACGTTACCTGAATTCACCACAAAGTCATTTTGACCATTGTCGCCGGAATTCAAAGTACCGCCTTGAGCGATGTCCACAGTACCACCATTAACGGTTGCACTGTCAGCAGCGGTTACTTCACCGCCATCATTCACATCAACAGTACCGCCACTAATAGCGATATTGGTCGTGTTAAGTGTGCCATTCTTATTAACATCAACATCACCACCGCTAA
>NZ_KB903768.1 GCF_000379785.1 Gallibacterium anatis DSM 16844 = F 149
TGGGTTTCCCAACTACCAAATGTTCTCGCCCAAATATATTTATCACCTTGCTGAATATTACCTTCACAACGCTCATAAACTCGTGCAAGATTTGCGAGATGCTTACTTGTATCAGCTACTACTTGACTACTCGCTCCAGCTAAAGTTGGTAATGACTCTAATACTGCATTAGCTGCTTGTTTGTTATCTCGAATAGTATAGAACAGTGTCGATAGATCATTTTCTGGTGAAACTGAAAAATTACTATCTAGTGCTCTTGCAACATCTAGCGCTCTGTCCAACCCAAATTTCTTGATAATATCCACTAAGCTAGTTGTTGATGAAACATACGGTATTAAACTCAGTGTCTTATCAACTACATTAGGTCTAAAATTAAATAACAGGCTATTATCTGTAACTTCATTAAAGTTACCACTCATAGAGGAGGTTGATTTAATTACATCATTAAAGATAGTATTTTTAAAATCATCTTCCTTACTACCACTAATATCAATATCTAATGTACCATTTAATTTTACATCACCATTAACTGTAATTTTAGTGTACTCATTTGGTGTAATAACTACACTTAATGTACTGTTATCACTTAAGGTTAATCCGCCTAACTCAGTACCTTCTTTATCAACAGTAAGTCGTGCATTATCTTTAACAGTAACATCGCTTGTTGATAAACTACCACCATTTGCTAAATGCAAGGTTCCTTTCTCTACATTAGTTTTACCAGAAAATCCTGAATTAGCATTTTCAATCTTAAATTCACCAGAGCCTGTTTTATCAAGGCTACCTGTACCACTAATTGATGCGGAATTTTCTAAACTCGCAACAGCACCTGAATCAACGTTAATATTAAGTTTACCATTAATATTAATCGTATCTTCACCACCGTTAGCTGTATGCAAATTCTCAAATAATACATCTCCATCATCAAGATTAAGTTTTAAGTCACCTCCACTGTTAACATTTAATATTGCAGATTTATCATTACCTAAGCTATCAGATCTAATATTATCAGCGTTAACTTTACCATCAACATTCAAGCTTCCCTCATCTAGGGTAATAATACCATCATTTCCTAGATCTAAATTACCCTTAGTACCAACATTCACTTCACCACTATTATCTATAGTTAAAGTCTCTGCTATCGTTGTACCATCATTAACATTCACTTTACCACCATCTACTGTTAAGGTGTCTGTGATAGTTAATGCCCCTGTTGTATCAAGTTGACCATCAGATTTGACTGTCACTGTATCTGCATTGACCGTTCCTGCATTAGTTAATGTCGCTGTACCCGCTCCATCTGTACCATCACCAACATTTAAGATGTCGCTGTCTAATGTACCCTTATCACCTACAGTTACCGCACCATCATTTATGTTCGTTGTCGCAACATCTGTTGTGCCACCATTAACATTCACTTTACCATCATTATCGACATTTAAGGTGTCCGCCGTTGTGTTACCCGTTGAGTTCACTACACCGCCATCTACCTCTAAAGTATCTGCAATTGTTAATGCCCCTGTTGTATCAAGTTGACCATCAGATTTGACTGTCACCGTATCTGCATTGACCGTTCCTGCATTAGTTAATGTCGCTGTACCCGCTCCATCTGTACCATCACCAACATTTAAGGTGTCACTATCTAAGGTACCGTCAGCACCAACGTC
>NZ_KB903769.1 GCF_000379785.1 Gallibacterium anatis DSM 16844 = F 149
CGATGGTAGTGTGGGGATTCCCCATGTGAGAGTAGGTCACTGCCAGGTTTTTTATTTAGAGGAAGAAACGCTAACCGAAAGGTTAGCGTTTTTTTGCATTTTATTTAACTATTCTATTTTTTAGGTATTTAAGCTGATGTTACAACTTAGAGCATATATTACTTCTGATTGTGAGAAGTTGATAAAGCTATTTTATCAGACAGTTCATACTGTTAATGCGAAAGATTATACAAAAGAGCAGTTAACTGCCTGGGCACCGGATAATATAAATTCATTGGAATGGAATGAATCTTTTTTAAAAAATTATACAATTGTTGCTATTGATAATGATGAAATCGTTGGTTTTGGCGATATTGATAAGACAGGATACTTAGATAGATTGTTTGTTCATAAAGATCATCAGAGAAAAGGTATTGCCTCTGCAATATGTAATGAATTGGAACAGTCCATCAAAAATATGAAAATTACGACAGCTACGTCTATTACAGCTAAAGCATTTTTTAAACAGCGTGGATATCGTATTGTTAAAAAACAAGAAGTGATAAGAAGAGGCGTAGGGTTAATAAACTTTCTGATGGAAAAATAATTTTCAGATGTTATCAAGGTTTCAATACATTTTTAAAGAAAAACTCCGCACTGATTTTGATAAAAGTGCGGAGTTTCTTATTAAAGGAATGTTTTAAGCATTTGCCGGTTTGGCAAGTTTAGTCCAGTTGTAATAACCGTAAAGGGAATTTAATAAATAAGCGGCATACATAATATACATTGCTGCAGTATCCGCCCATAAGGCAATCGAAAGGACATTAATAATAATCCATAATACCCACTGTTCGCGATAACGTAATAGCATTAATAATTGTGCTGCGATTACCATTACGGTGGTAACGCCGTCTAGCGATACAGAATTGCCGTCAGTGGTTTTTAAATAGGAGATGAAGAGCAAAGAACAGATAGCGATTGCTGCAATGGTGACGATCCAACCTTTAAAATTCAATGCCTTAGCAACGACGCTTTCACCTTCACCATCTTTCTGCATATTGGCTTTCCATAAAAAATAACCGATAAATTGTGCCGGAATATAAACGTAGAGCGTAGTTGTCATTTCGCCATAAAATTTATTATCCCAAGCAACATAGAAATAGGTATAAGCAAAAATTAAACCGAAAAGGTAATTACTGATTTTGCCTTTCCCAACAAAGACCACGCATAAAATACCGGCGATACCGGAGATCATTGCCAGTAGCGAATCAGGTTGATAAACATAAGTACCAATTTGTAATGCAACAAAAAGCACTAGCCAGAAAGCCTCAAATTTTGTCCAACCGCCGAACAGCTCTTGTTGAATATCTTTTATCGTTAACATAGTTCCTCCAGGTAATATCATTTTTCTGCCACATTTTATATTTTTTGTTATGAATATGCATTATTTTTATCTTTAAATTAAATCCTTAGGGGCTGAAGTAGATTAGCGTTAAATCTGACACCATTTCCGCAGGATTTTGAGCTGTTGAGATGGTGTCCCATAGTTGAAACGAAACTCACA